>NZ_QGSW01000306.1:0-11416 GCF_003176715.1 Micromonospora sp. S4605 | reverse complement strand
GGTTGGTGTCCCCACTGCGGGGCGTGCGGGGGCTGGCCGGGCTGCTCGTACGACGGCTGTCCGTACGCCGGCTGCTGCTCGTAGGACGGCGGCCCGTACCCCGAGGGCGGCGGCTCCTGGCCCGCGGGCGGCCCGTATCCCGACGAGGGCTCCTGCGCCGGAAAGGGCTCCTGCCCAGGGGGCGGTGGTTCCCAGGGTGACGGCGGCCGGTCCGGATCCGGCGGCGGTGGCTGGCTCACGGGTGTCCTCCTCCTGCCGGTGGCGGATCACGCCCCTATTGCCGGACGCTACCGGTAGCGGTGAACCTTTTCACAGCGGTTGTGTGGACTGGTCACCTTGGCGTCGCCGGTCGCGCGGCCGATACTGACCGAGCGTTCAGTTACCCATGAGTAAGGCGCCGATTCCCCGGAGGCTGAGATGGCTCGACTCGCCCAGACGCCCGGCCTGACCGACGAGCAGCGGTCGATCCTGGAAACCGTCCGGGAGTTCGCCGACAAGGAGATCATCCCGCACGCCCAGCGGCTGGAGCACGCCGACGAGTACCCCACCGACATCCTCGACGGGATGCGCGAGATGGGGCTGTTCGGCCTCACCATCGCCGAGGAGTACGGCGGCCTGGGCGAGTCCCTGCTGACCTACGCCCTGGTGGTGGAGCAGCTCTCCCGGGGCTGGATGTCGATCTCCGGCATCGTCAACACCCACTTCATCGTGGCCTACCTGATCTCGCAGCACGGCTCGGCCGAGCAGAAGGCCCGGCTGCTGCCGAAGATGGCCACCGGCGAGGTGCGCGGCGCCTTCTCGATGTCGGAACCGGAGTGCGGCTCCGACGTCTCGGCGATCAAGTCGAAGGCGGTCCGGGACGGCGACAACTACGTCCTCAACGGCCAGAAGATGTGGCTGACCAACGGCGCCTACTCGTCCGTGGTGGCCACCCTGGTGAAGACCGACACCGGCGCCGACTCGGTCTACGGCAACATGAGCACCTTCCTGCTGGAGAAGGAGCCCGGCTTCGGCGAGACCGCACCCGGCCTGACCATCCCCGGCAAGATCGACAAGATGGGCTACAAGGGCGTCGAGACCACCGAGATGGTGCTCGACGGGGTGACCGTGCCCGCCACCGCCGTGCTCGGCGGCGAGGAGAAGGTCGGCCGCGGCTTCTACCAGATGATGGACGGCATCGAGGTCGGCCGGGTCAACGTCGCCGCCCGCGCCTGCGGCATCTCCATCCGGGCCTTCGAGCTCGCCGTCGCGTACGCCCAGCAGCGCCGCACGTTCGGCCAGCCGCTCGCCAAGCACCAGGCCGTCGCCTTCAAGCTCGCCGAGATGGGCACGAAGATCGAGGCGGCACACGCCCTGATGGTGAACGCCGCCCGGCTCAAGGACGCCGGCCAGCGCAACGACGTCGAGGCCGGGATGGCCAAGCTGCTCGCCTCCGAGTACTGCGCGGAGGTGGTGCAGGAGGCGTTCCGTATCCACGGCGGCTACGGCTACTCCAAGGAGTACGAGATCGAGCGGCTGATGCGGGAGGCCCCGTTCCTGCTGATCGGCGAGGGCACCTCGGAGATCCAGAAGACGATCATCTCCCGCGGCCTGCTCAAGGAGTACAAGCTCTGACCCGGGCGGCGGTCGTCCGACCGGCCCGCCCGGTCAGCTCAGCCGGGTGAGGCCGGCGGCGGCGCGCTCGATGATCAGGCAGCGGTCCTCGACGTAGTCGATGCCCGCCTCGGTGGCGATCCGCCGCGCCTCGGGCGAGACGATGCCGAGTTGCAGCCAGACGGCCGGCGCGCCGATCGCCACCGCCTCGTGGACCACCTCGACCGCGTCCGCGGCCGGCCGGAAGATGTCGACCAGGTCGACCGGGTGCGGGATGTCGGCCAGCGAGCGGTACGCCCGCTCGCCGAAGAGTTCGTCCACCGTCGGGTTGACCGGGATGATCCGCCAGCCGTACCGCTGCATCTGCAACGGCACGCTGTGCGCGGCCTTGCGAGGGTCGCGGGACGCGCCCACGACGGCGATCACGGCGGAGTCGGCGAGGAGTTGCTGAGCGGAGCGCACCAGCCGACTCTAACTCCGCCGGGCGGCCCGCCGTCGCCGAGCGGCCGGCCCGGTCGGCGCCTCAGAGCAGGGTCAGCTGCTCGGTGGCCGGGGGCGCCGGCGGCTCGGGGAGGTTACGGTTCCCACCGCGCTCGGCCCGGTGCAGGCCGTGCCGGCGGGCGGCGATCCGCACCCGCGCGGTCAGTTCCCGCTGGTACGCCTGCGGGGCGTAGGCGCCGGAGCGGTAGAGCTCGCGGTAGCGGGGCACCAGGTGCGGGAACTCCCGCCCGAGCCAGCGCGCGTACCACTCGCGGGCGCCGGGGCGCAGGTGCAGCGCCAGCGGGGTGACGCTGGACGCGCCCGCCGCGGCGATCGCGGACACGGTGGCCTCGATCGACTCGTCGCTGTCGCTGAGGCCGGGCAGGATCGGCGCCATCAGCACGCCCACCTCGAAGCCCGCGTCGGTGAGCGCCCGGACGGCGTCCAGCCGCCGGCGCGGGCTGGGGGTCCCGGGCTCGACGGCCCGCCAGAGCCGCTCGTCGACGAAGCCGACCGAGTAGGAGACGCCGACCCGGGTCACCTCGGCGGCCTGCCGCAGCAGCGGCAGGTCGCGCAGCAGCAGGGTGCCCTTGGTGAGGATGGAGAACGGGTTGGCGAAGTCCCGCAGCGCCGCGATGATCTGCGGCATCAGCCGGTAGCGCCCCTCGGCCCGCTGGTAGCAGTCGACGTTGGTGCCCATCGCGAGGTGCGCGCCCCGCCAGCGTGGCGCGGCCAGCTCCCGCCGGACCAGTTCCCCGGCGTTGACCTTGACGATCACCTTCCGGTCGAAGTCCGCCCCCGCGTCGAGGTCCAGATAGGTGTGCGTGTTCCGCGCGAAGCAGTTGTGGCTCACCACGCCGTTCGCGATGAAATCCCCGGTGCCGGTGGTGATGTCCCACAGCGGCAGCTCCAACCCGAGCGGCTCCACCGCGGTGACGCGCGGCGCGGTGAGGTGGGGCACCGGCACGCCGTCGACGAGCCGTCCCTGCAGGCTCGCCGGTTCGGCCAGGTGCAGGAACCGCAGCCGTTCGCGCAGCCCGCCGGTCAGCCGGAGCTGTCGGGGGCGGCCGGGGAGGTTGTGGTCCTCCCGGACGAAGTCGAAGCCGAATCGGTCGAGCGCCGCGGTGACCTGGTGGAGCCGCTCGTCGTCGGCGACGCTGATCCGCAGGGCGTCGCTGCTGCACCGGCCCGTGAGGTCGAAGGTGCCGGCCAGGAAACCGAGCCACCAGTCGTCGGTGTGCTGCTCGGACGAGTCGGCGGGACCGCCGGCGGCAGCGGCGACCGGAGGCGAGCCGTCGCGGGTCGTCGCCTGCCGATAGCCGCGCCGGTAGTCGGTGGAGCCCTTGTGCCCTTCGTGGAAGCGGCCGGTGCCGACCAGCCGTTCCCCGCAGGTCAGGCGTCGCCGCCGGCCCGGCTCGGGGGAGACGTAGCGCCAGCCCTCGCGGGACAGGAAGCGGTGGTCGCCGCTGGCCACCAGCGTCGTGCCGTCGTCCAGCGTGACCCGGTGGGCCGGCTTCACCGTGGACCACTTGGCCAGCACCGTGGTCACCACGTAGCGGCGGTGGGCGCCCCGGCGCTGCGTGCCGTAGATCCGCTCGCCGATCTCCAACTCCTGGATCGCCTTCGTCCGCCCGTCCGCCAGCAGCACCGGAGTGTCACCGGAGACGCAGTACACACACGCGTGCGAGCAGCCACGGTAGGGGTTGATGGTCCACTCGAACGGGACCCGGGAGGCGCCGGGAACCTTGTTGATGATGGACTTGGCGCGCACCTCGTAGAACGTCATCCCGGCGAAGCCGGGGGTGTCGAAGGTGCGGACGACCGCGCCGGGCAGCGCCAGCGGCAGGGGTGGCGTCGCTGGCGCTGCCCGCCCGGGAACGCCCTCGTCCGGGGGAGCGGAGAGGTTGTCCCAGCGCATGGGTTCCATTCGAACACGCGTACGAGTCGAGCGCAAGCGACCCGCCGTGTTCCCGGCCACCTCGACCATCGGCCCCGGCCCGGGTGGGTGGAGGATGGTGCCATGGAGAGGTCGACGTTCGTCTACGACGGGGACTGCGCGTTCTGCACCCGCTGCGCCGAGTTCATCGACCGGCGGATCCCGACCGGCGTCCGGGTGGTGCCGTGGCAGTTCGCCGACCTGGCCGCGCTCGGCCTGACCGAGGCCGAGTGCGAGGAGGCGGTGCAGTGGGTGGGCGCCGACGGCTCCCGCGCCGCCGGTCCGGACGCGATCGCGAAGCTGCTCGGTGACAGCGGGCCGCTCTGGCGGGTCGCCGGCGCCGGCCTGCGCTTCCCGCCGGTGCGGGCGGCAGCCTGGCCGGCGTACCGCTGGGTGGCCCGCAACCGGCACCGGATGCCCGGCGGCACGGCCGCCTGCTCGCTGCCGCAGGAGGCGCGGGAGCGCCTCTACGGCCCGGCCGGCCGTCCCGGCGCCTGACCGGCGCCCGGCCGGCGCCCGGCCGGCGGTTGGACGGCCGGCCGGTGACCGCCGAACCGCGTTCTACTGCCCGGCCGGCTCCGGCTCGGCGACCGCCGGTCCGCCGCGCGGTGGCGCCGGTGGCGCCGCCACGTCGGCGGGTCCGTCGTCCGCCGGGTCGCGCCGGCGGCCGACGAGCCGCCGGGCCCAGACCAGCGGGCGCACCCGCTCCAGCGGCAGGAAGCTGGTCATCGCCGCCAGGTGCGGCGCGAACGAGATGGTGATGGTCGCGAACGTCACCAGGTGGAACGAGTAGAAGAAGCCGACCGTGTAGAGCCGCCAGCGCCCCCGGAGCAGGAAGATCGCCGGGCTGGCGAGTTCGAACGCGACGATCCCGAACTGGGCGACGATCAGCAGGTAGGGCACGCTGGCGATCAGGTCGGCCAGTTCGGTGCCGCGGCGGATGATCGCCCGGGCCAGCACCGAGCCGGTCAGCCAGTCCAGGCCGCCGAACCGCAGCTTGGCCCAGGCGGCGAGGAAGTACGTGCAGACCACCGCTATCTGGGTGACCCGCAACGCCCACCCGCCGGCCTCGGTGCGGGTCGGGTCGCCGTGCCGGGCCCGGCCGGCGGTGGGCAGCACCGCGAGCGCCACCAGCAGGCCGAACCGGTCGTGGTCGACCTTGCCGTAGCTCATCGCGACGATCATCCACTCGAAGTAGAGCGCGAAGACCGCCCAGCCGAGCAGCCGGGGCGCCCGGCCGGTCGCGGCGAGCAGGGCGAGCACCAGCAGCGCCCAGAAGATGACGCCGACCACCGCCGGGGTCGGGGTGGGCAGCGGCAGCAGCCGGCCGACCAGCAGCGGCTGGTAGAGCTCGCCGGGCACCGCGACCCGGGTGCGCACCCAGGGGGTGAACAACACCAGGTCCGCGGCGACGAAGAGATAGATCAGCGTACGGAACGCGGCCACCCGCCCGCGCGGGACCGGCTCGGTCAGCCAGCGGATCATCGGGGCGCCTGCCAGCTCACCACGGTCTCGTCGGTCCACCGGCCGGTGGGCCGGCCGTCCCGGATGCCGTGCCAGCGGATCACGATGCGGACCTCGACCAGCCGCGCCGCGTCCGGGTTCCGGTCGGCGTACGCGTCGGCCACCTCGGCGAGCAGCGCGGGGTCGGCGGCGTAGCGACTCTGCTGGCCCTCGATCTCGGCCCGGCGGATCCCGGTGGCCTGCTCGCCCAGGCCGACCACCGCGCCGGTGACGTCGACCCCCTCGACGCGAGTGTCCGGGGCGGGGGAACTCGGCGGGTTGGACGTCGAGTACATCCGGAACGGCCCGAACGGGAAGTGGTCGTCGGTACCCCAGACGGTGCCGGCCACCAGTATCGCCAGCCCGAGCGCGGTGGCGGCGAGTCGGGCCGCGCGGCCGCGGGTGGTCAGAGTCTCCATCGGGTCGTGACGATACGCCACGCGCGCCGGCCCGCGGGGTGCCTCCGGACCCCCGCGGGCGGACACGACGACGGCCGGGCCCCCACCGTGGGGACCCGGCCGTCGTGGTGGTCGATCAGTGCTTGTGCTCGGCCAACTGCTTACGGACGTCGTCCATGTCGAGGGCCTCGACCTGCTCGATCAGGTTCTCCAGCGCCGACTCGGGCAGCGCGCCCGGCTGGGCGAAGACGATCACACCGTCACGGATAGCCATGATCGTGGGGATGGACCGGATGTCGAACTTGGCGCCCAGTTCCTGCTGCGCCTCGGTGTCCACCTTGCCGAAGACGATGCCCGGGTGCTTCTCCGACGAGCGCTCGTAGACCGGGGCGAACCGCTTGCAGGGACCGCACCAGTCGGCCCAGAAGTCGACCAGGACGATGCCGTCGCCGCTGGTCACCTCGTCGAAGTTTGCCGTGGTCAGCTCTACGGTTGCCATGGGAGTCTCTCCGATCACCGCGGAATAGCTACGTCTGGTGGAACGAGGACGTACCCCGTCGGATTCCCGCCCCGGTGGTGCGGAAACGTGCTCGCGAAGGTGATCCTCGTCATCGACAGCGGTCTGTCGAATCGGGGTCGTGCGGTCCGCAAGTGCAGTACGCATTTGCGTGACCGCACGTGATGGGAGCGTTTCCAAGGAGATCGGCACGTTTTTGCAACACCGATCGGTAACTTCACGCTTGACAAGCGGGGATCCGCCCCCTGGAGATCGCTTACGGCTCGACCAATCCTTACGTAGAGTAGTGTTACAAAAAGATAAATGTGACCTCCGTCTCTGTCCGCTCGGGGTGGCGTCCGGCAGAATCTTTCGCATCAGAGCGTGGGCGGCGGGTGCCGGGGAGGGCCCCGCCGCTCATTGCGTCTCCCCCCGGGGCGGCCGGTGTGACATTTCCCCACGGCCCGCGCCCCGCTCAGTTCCTTAACCCTCGATAAGGCATGCTGTGCCGAACTCCATCGCCGCCCGTCGAAGGGGACAAGGATGCAGTTCGGCCGCTACTACGAGGAGTTCGAGGTCGGCGCGGTCTACCGGCACTGGCCGGGCAAGACGGTCACCGAGTACGACGACCACCTCTTCTGTCTGCTCACCATGAACCACCACCCGCTGCACATGGACGCGCACTACGCCGAGACGGCCAGCCAGTTCAAGCGCAACGTCGTGGTGGGCAACTACATCTACTCCCTGCTCCTCGGCATGTCCGTGCCGGACGTCAGCGGCAAGGCGATCGCCAACCTCGAGGTCGAGTCGCTGCGGCACGTCGCGCCGACCTTCCACGGCGACACCATCTACGGCGAGACCACCGTGCTGGACAAGCGGGAGTCCTCCTCGAAGCCCGACCGGGGGGTGGTCGCGGTGGAGACCCGGGGCTACAACCAGGACGGCACGCTGGTCTGTGTCTTCCGCCGCCGGGTGATGGTCCCCAAGCGGGAGTACGCGGCCAGCGCGGTCCCCGAGGGCGTCGACCCGGAGCGCCCGAGCTTCCCCGAGCCCCGCTGACCCGGTCCGCCGATCGAGCGTCGACGCGTCCGCGACGCGACGGGCCCCTTCCACCCCGGTTCCGGGTGGAAGGGGCCCTTTTCCCGATCCGGGGCATATGCTGGCGCCGGAGGTCCCCATGAGCCACTCCCTCGCCGGAGAGCCGCCCTCTGCCGGTCGCCGTACCGCACCGTTGACCACCGCCGTCTACTCCGCCGCCGAGTGGGATCTGCTGACCGACCTGCCCGGCCGGGTCGTCGTGGCCGCCGCCGCGCCCGGTCCCGGGCGCCCCCGCCGGGGCGTCGCCGCCGGGCTGGCCGGCCTGGACGCCGTCGCCGCCGGCCGGGCCTTCGACAGCGACCTGGTCCGCGCCGTGGTGGCCGCGATCTACGCCCGGCACGACGGCGCACCCGAACCCACCGACCGGCTCACCGACCTGGTGGACCTGCTCGCCGCCTGCCGCGCCGCGGCACGGGTGCTGCGCCGGCGCGCCGACCCGGCCGACTCGGCGGCGTACCGGCAGTGGGTGCAGTCGGTGGCCGCCCGGGTGTGCCGGGCGACGCCGGTCGGCACGCCGGGGCCGCCCGCCGGCGAGTCGCCCGCCGACCGCCGGTTTCTCGAACGGCTCGGCGGCGCGCTGGGGCTGCGCTGAGCCGCACCGGTTCCCGGGGTCCCGCCGGTGCACCGGCGCCCGGGCCGTACCCTCTCCAGACCGTGACCGATGAGCACGTCGGCGTGGGACCGTGGCCCGGCGACCCGCCGGACGACCCGCGCTACGACCCCGTACTGCTCGCCGAGGGCGATCGGCGCAACGTGGTGGACCGCTACCGGTACTGGCGGCGCGAGGCCGTGGTGGCGGACCTGGACCGGCGCCGGCACGACTTCCACGTGGCCATCGAGAACTGGCAGCACGACTTCAACATCGGCACCGTGGTCCGCAACGCCAACGCCTTCCTCGCCGCCGAGGTGCACATCGTCGGCCGGCGCCGGTGGAACCGCCGGGGCGCCATGGTGACCGACCGCTACCAGCACGTCCGGCACCACCCGACGATCGAGGAGTTCGTCGCCTGGGCGGCGGAGCGGGACCTGCCGGTGGTCGGCATCGACAACCTGCCCGGCTCCCGACCGCTGGAGACCAGCACCCTGCCGCGGCGCTGCGTACTGCTCTTCGGGCAGGAGGGGCCGGGCCTGTCCGACCCGGCGCGGGCCGCCTGCGCCCAGCTCTTCTCGATCGCGCAGTACGGCTCGACCCGATCGATCAACGCCGGAGTGGCCAGCGGGATCGCGATGCACGCCTGGATCCGTGCCCACGCCGGACCGCCACCGGACTGAGCACCGATACCGCACCCGGCGATCACCGACCACCGAAACCGGCGCTCCGCTTGACGGACCGGCGGTGCGGGGTGACGGTGGAAAGGTGAGTGTCGCGGTGAGTTGTCCCAGGTGCGGTGGTCCGGTCCGGGCGCCGGACCTGATGCACACCGAGTCGCGCTGCCTGAACTGCGGGCCGGTCCCGCCGCTGCACGTGCCCGAGCACATCGGAGCGGAGATCGTGGCCAGTGTGGTCGACCGGATCACCGCCGCCGCCGAGCCGCCGAAGCGGCCGGCCGCCCCGCTCTGGTGCCCGTGGCCGCTGCCGACCGGCTGGACGATGACCGGCGTGGCGTACGCCGGGGACGACCGCACCGGTGTCCGCGCCACCGCGGTCGCCTGCGCGGGGCCGTCGCCGCTCGCCGGCGGCCCCGCCGACCTGGTCTTCGTGGCCGAGGAGCCGGGCGTCGGCCTGGGCACCCGGCTCGCCGGCATACCGGGCCCGGATCCGGGTCCACAACTGGCGGACGCGTTGACCGACCCCGGTCCGGGTCATCCCGAGCACGTCGGACAGGCTCGGATCAAGGTGGCCGGTCACCCCACTCCACTGTGGTTGGTGAATTCACCGGCGGATCGAAGCGCGTACGCGGGCGAGGCTCGGGGAATGTGGCTGCATGCGATAGCCTGGCCGGCGAGTGCGGGGCACCTGCTCGCGGAGGACGTCGTGCTGCACGACCTGACCGAGTGGACACCACCCGAACTCGTGTACGGCGCACCATCTCCGTACCTGCACGGGAGGGCTTGACATGCCTCCCGGAATGACGGAGAACGGACGCAGATATTCACTGTACGACACCACACTGATACTCTGGGTGCCGCTGCGGTAATGGGACCCGGCGCCGCGCGAGAGGATGGCCCGCCATGGTCAAGAAGGTCCTCACCTGGGCCGGAATCGCATTCTTGATCTTCTTCGTCGCCTACCGGCCGAACTCCGCGGCGGATGTCTTCAAGTCGCTCGGCGGCGGCATCATGGACATCGCCCAGGGCTTCGGCGACTTCTTCACCAGCCTCGTCGCCTGACCGCCGATGGGCAGCCCCTCCGGTCCACCCTTCAACCCGGACGACCCCGACGACCGGGAGCGCCGGGAGCGCGACACGGAGCCGATCCCGCCGTACCGGCCCGACGACGGGCCGGGCTACGGCGCCGGCCCGGGCCTTTCCGACGGCCCCTCCCTCTCCGACGACGCCGGCTACGGCGCCGGGGCGGGCTACGCCAGCGAGAGCCGCTCGGGCCGCGCCTGGGTCCGTGACCCCGAGGCCGGCTACCCCTCGATCTCCGAGGAAGAGCTGGCCGGGCTGCGCGCCGACGCCGCCGGCATGACACCCCGGCGGGTGCTGCCGCTGGAGGACGAGCCCAGTTCGCTGGTCGCCCGCTACCTCTTCCCCACCGAGCGCTACCGGGGCGAGTGGAAGCGGCACTGGGTCCACCTCACCACGCCGCTGCTGGTCGGCGTCGCGGCCACCTTCGTGCTCGGCTACCTCTCCGGCTTCCTCGCCGGCCAGGACGTCGGCGCGCTCACCACCATCGCGGTGCTGCTCTGGTTCGCCGTGATGGGCTGGGTGGCCTGGAAGGTCGCCGACTGGTGGTACGACCGGTTCATCCTGACCAACAAGCGGGTCATGGTGGTCAACGGCATCATCACCCGCCAGGTGGCGATGATGCCGCTGGTCCGGGTCACCGACATGAAGTACGAGCAGACCCCGGCCGGCCGGGCGCTCAACTACGGCACCTTCGTGCTGGAGTCCGCCGGCCAGGAGCAGGCCCTCCGCGAGATCAAGAACCTGCCCAACCCGAACGAGCTCTACCTGCGTGTGGTCGAAGAGATGTACGAGCCGCAGGCGGTCGAGGCGCGGCTGGGCAAGGAGGCCGACGAGGCCAAGGCCGACGACGGGGCGTGAACGTTTTCGTCCGAACATCGGATGAACTGCACACCTTTGGGCGTCGACCCGACCCGTCCGGACATGACAGCCTGCCAGGCAGGACAGGGCGCGGAGGTGGACGTGGCGAGCAGGGACCCACTGGAGGAGGAGTTCCGCGACTTCGTCGCGGCCCGCTCCGGGGCCCTGCTGCGTACCGCGTACCTGCTCACCGGGGACTGGGCCACCGCCGAGGACCTGCTCCAGACCGCGCTGACCAAGACGTACCTGGCCTGGAAGCGGCTCGGCGGGATCGAGGCCATCGAGCCGTACGCCCGCCGGGTCATGGTCAACACCTCGACCAGTTGGTGGCGGCGGCGCTGGCACGGTGAGCGCCCCACCGAGGTGCTGCCCGAGCGGGCCGGGGTCGACGAGATCGAGCAGCAGCTCGACCGGGACCTGCTCTGGCGGCACCTGAAGGCCCTGCCCGCCCGGCAGCGTGCGGTGCTGGTGCTGCGCTTCTACGAGGACATGTCCGAGGCGCAGACCGCCGCCCTGCTGGAGATCTCGCCCGGCACGGTGAAGAGCCAGACCTCCCGCGCGCTGAACACCCTGCGCCGCCGGCTGGGCGCCGAGCGAGCGCTCGGCCTGCCCGCCGAGACCGAACCGGCGCCGGCCCGACCGCCCGCCGCCCGCCGCGCCGCCGGCCGGGGCGCCACCGCCGCACCGGCCCCACGGCCGGAC
>NZ_QGSW01000019.1:0-11438 GCF_003176715.1 Micromonospora sp. S4605 | reverse complement strand
CGCGGGGGATGGTCGGCGGGGTGCCGAACGGCGGGGCCGGGTCCGGCCCGGTGCTCAGCCCAGGTGGTAGTTGACGTGCGCCGACCAGTGCGCGAAGCCGAGCCGCCGGTAGAGCGCGACCGCGGCAGTGTTGGAATCGTCCACGTAGAGCATCACCCGGTCCAGCCCGCGCTTCTCGCGCAGGTACGCCAGCCCGGCCCAGGTCAGCGCCCGGCCGAGTCCGCCGCGGTGCGCGGCGGGGTCCACCCCGAGCACGTAAACCTCGCCGATCCGGGCCGAGCCGGGGCGCTCGTGCACCTTGGTCCAGTGGAAGCCGACCAACCGGCCGGTCGCCGACTCCTCGGCGAGCAGGAAGCCGGCCGGGTCGAACCACGGCTCGGCCAGCCGTACCCGCAGGTCGTCCGGGGTCCAGCGGCCCTGCTCGGGGTGCTCGGCGAAGGCCCGGGCGTTCAGGTCGAGCCAGGCCGCGTCGTCCGCGCCCGGCCGGAACGCGCGCAGCGCCACCCCGTCCGGCAGCCGTGGCTCGTCGAGCGGGGCGGTCAGTGGCCGGCGCAGCTGCCAGAGCACCCGGGCCCGGTGGAAGCCGAGGTCGACGGCGAGCGCGGCGGCCGACGGGTGGTCGCCGTGGGCCCAGGCGCGCAGCGGGCCGGTGGCCGCCGCCAGCACGCCCCGGGCCAGCGCCCGCCCGGTGCCCCGCCGCCGGTGCGCCGGGTGCACCACCAGCTCCACCCCGATGCCGCTCGCGGCGTCGGTGGTGTCCAGGTGGGCGTAGCCGGTGAGCCGCCCGTCGTCGCCGCGGGCGGTCAGGTGCACGGCCGAGGCCCGCGGGTCGCGGAGCCGGAGCAGCACGTGCTCGTCGAGCGGGTCCGCGCCGTCGGTGTCCCCGGCCAGGCGGGCCAGCGCGAGCACGTCGGCGACCTCCGCGGGGGAGAGTCGGTCGGTCCGGGTCACCTGGGCGGTCGTCGGTTCGGTACTGCTCATCACGTCACCGTAGCCCCCGGCGCCGGCGGCCCGGTCGCGCCGTCCACAGCGGAGGGCCCGGTCACGTCGGTTCGGCGGGCAGCGCCTCCAGCTGGAAGCGGCCGGTCAGCTCCGGCAGGATCCGGTACAGCGCGTCCACCGTCCCCTGCCGATCGCCCCCGGCATCGTGCAGCAGCACCACCGAGCCCGGCCCGACCTGGCCGACCACTGTCGCGGCGATCGGCCCGGCGCCCGGCGCCTGCCAGTCCGCCGGGTCCACGGTCCAGTGCAGCGGCGTCATGCCGAGCTTGCGCGCGGTCGACACCACCGGCCAGGTCCAGGCGCCGCCCGGCTGCCGGTAGTAGGCGATCGGCGCGTCCGGCGCCGCCGCCCGGATGGCGTCGCTGGTGCGCAGCAGGTCGGCCCGGATCAGCTCGGGGGACCGGGAGCCGAGGCTGACGTCGTGGTCCCAGCTGTGGTTGCAGAGGGTGTGGCCCTCGGCCAGGATCGCCCGGATCAGCTCCGGATGGGCCTGCGCGTTCTCGCCGACGACGCAGAACGTGGCCCGGACGCCGTACTCCCGCAGCGCGTCGAGCACCTGCGGGGTGTACTGCGGATCCGGGCCGTCGTCGAAGGTCAGGGTGACCCGGGAGGTGCCGGTGGTGGTGCGGGTGCCGAACGGGCCGTCGCTCTCGGTCGGCTCGGGGGAGCGACTGGTCCGGTCCTGGTCGGTAGTGTCCGGTCCGTCCGGCTGGTCGGTGCCGGGCGACGGCTGCTCGCCGTAGTTCGGGCCGGTGGCGCTGGTGACCACGCCGGAAGCGCGCGGGTCGGGCCGGTCCGGCACCAGGCTGCGGCCCAGGGCGTACGCGGTGCCGAGCAGGGCGGTCACCACCAGCGTGACGATGCCGGCGGCGCGCAGGGCGGACGGCTCCGGCATCAGTGCCCCCGCCCCGGTCGACCTGTCCCCGTGGTCCCTGCGCGCACCGTCGCCCCCTCATCACCGGCAAACCCGGCAGTCAGGATAAGTGCGGCGGGATGCTCAAAAAGGGCGTAACGGAAACACTTTCCCCGAGAGAGGCTCAGACCGGCAGTGGCGCGGGCTCCGCGTCCGGCAGCGACCGCGTGGGCGGTACGACGAACTTGTAGCCGACCTGGCGGACGGTGCCGATCATAGACTCGTACTCGGAGCCGAGCTTGGCCCGCAGCCGCCGGACGTGCACGTCGACCGTGCGGGTGCCGCCGAAGTAGTCGTAGCCCCAGACCTCGCGCAGCAACTGGTCCCGGGTGAACACCCGGCCCGGGTGCTGGGCCAGGAACTTCAGCAGCTCGAACTCCTTGTAGGTGAGGTCGAGCGGGCGCCCCTTGAGCTTCGCGGCGTAGGTGTCCGGGTCGATGGTCAGCTCGCCGGCGCGGATCGAGCCGCCGGCCCCGGAGATCGCGTTGCTCAGCCGGCCGACCGCCAGCCGCAGCCGGGCCTCCACCTCGGCGGGCCCGGCCGAGGCGAGGATGACGTCGTCCACTCCCCAGTCGGCGTTGAGCGCGATCAGCCCGGCCTCGGTGACCACGGCGACCAGCGGCACCCCGAGCCCGGTGGCGTGCAGCATCCGGCAGGTGGCCCGGGCCTCGCTCAGCTCGGACCGGGCGTCCACCAGCACCGCGTCGGGGCTGGGGCCGGCGACCAGGGTGCGGACGTCGCGCGGCGCGGTGCGGACCGAGTGGGGCAGCAGGTCGAGCGCCGGCAGGACGGCGGACGGTTCGCTCGCTCGCGCGGTCACCAGCAGCAGGATCTCCACGATCACCTCCGTCCCGGCGGCTTTCGCCGCGCGTGACCAGCGGCACTCCGCGTGGACGTGGCGCTGAGAACTAGGCGTGGGTCCCGGCGTCGCTGACGGGCGGGTATCGGCTTGAGCGTAACCGATCGCCCCGGCTGCGCCTCCGTGCGCTTTCCCGTTTGCCCGGCTTGCCCCTGATCGCGCCTCAGGTTTTAACGTCGCGGAAACCGTGATCCCCGCGGGTGCCGGCGGGTCTGGCACGATCGGGGCGTGTTTCCCTCCAGCTCGCCCGAGACCGGCCGCGACCCGTGGCCCGACGGCACCCGCCCGCAGCCGGTCGGCCCGTCCCGGGGCCAGCCGCCGGCTCCCCGCGGTGGGCCGGCCGTCGACCAGGACGACCGCCGCGAGCGCAGCGGGCCGCGTCGGGCCCGCCGCGGCGGTGAGCCGGCCCGCCGCCCCGACGACGAGGCCGCCGAGCCGGACGAGGAGGTCGTGCCGCCGGTCGAGGTACGCCGGTCGCTCGCGGTCGCCGTCGCCGGGTTCGCCGCGCTGCTCGGGGTGGGGCTGGTGCTCGGTGCGCAGACCTCCGGCCCGGGGCACCGGCTGCCGTTCGCGTTCATCATCCTGGGCGTCCAGATGCTCTTCGTGCTGTCCTGGACGATGGCCATGCGGCCGCCCGCGGTGCTGCTGGTCGCCGGGGTCAGCGTGGCGACCGCGATCGCCGCGGACGCCGCGGCCGTGCAGACGGACGTCGCCGGGCTGGCGCCGCTGGGCTTCGTCGCGGTGGGCGGCTTCGTGCTCGGCGTGCTCGGTCAACTGGTCCGGCGGGTCGACCGGGTGCGGGTCACCGACTCGCTCGGCGGCACGCTGCTGATCGTGGTCGGCGTGGTCGCCTTCGGCACCCTGATCGTGCTCAGCCGGATCCCCGCCGGCACCCAGGCGATCACCGTCTGCCTGACCGCCAGCGGGGTGGCGCTCACCGTCGCCCGGCTGACCGACGCCGTGGCGCCGTGGCCGCGGCTGGCGCCCCAGGTGCCCCGCGGCGCCGCCGGCGTGGTCGCCGGCGCGATGGTCGGCACGCTGGTCAGCGCTCTGCTCGGCAGTTACCTGGTCACCCCGTTCACGCCGACCCGGGCCGCGATCATCGGGCTGGTCGCGGCGGTCGCCGCGGTGCTGGCCGACCTCGCGGTGGGTTACGCCGAGGCGGGGCGGTTGATGGCCGGCGAGCCGCCGACGATGTGGATCGCCCGGCACATGCAGGGCCCGCTCGGCGGCTTCGCGCTCGCCGCGCCCGCCGCGTACGCCATGTGCAAGCTGGTGCTGTGACCGGAGATTGAGTTTTTCCCCTTTCGGGTACGAACGGACCGCCGCGGCGCGGGCCGGGGCGCGGAGACAGGAGGCGGCGTGGCGCAGGACTACCCGTACGAGGAGCGGCCCCGGCGTCGGGGCCGCAAGGTGCTGATCACCCTCGTGGTCCTGCTGCTGGTCCTGGCCGGAATGCTGGTCGTCGCCGACCGGGTGGCGGCCGGGGTGGCCGAGCGCGCCATCGCCGACCAGGTGCGGCAGGAGGTCGCCAAGCAGGACGCGCAGTCCGCCCCGCCCGAGGTCGAGGTGGGCGGCTTCCCCTTCCTCACCCAGGTGCTCGACGGCCGCTACGAGCGCATCTCCATCGTGCTGCGCAACGTGCAGGGCTCGGTGCAGGGGGACGCGGTCAGCGTGCCCCGGCTCGACGTGGACGCCCGCGACGTGCGCGCCTCGCTGGACACCATCCGTTCCGGGCAGGGCGAGGTGGTGGCCGAGACGGTCAACGGTACCGGCACCATCAGCTACGACAGCCTGGCCAAGCTGCTCGACCGGCCGGGGCTGCGGCTGGCCGAGCAGGACGGCCGGCTCGCCGTCACCGCACCGGTGGACATCCTCGGCCAGCGGCTGACCGTCACCGGCACCGCCGACATCACCGTCGGCAAGGAGGGCCAGGTGGCGCTGCGCTTCAACGACCTGAACGCCGAGGGGCTGCCGAACGTGCCGCTGGCCCGCACCCTGCTGAACAACTACGCCAAGGGCATCTCGGTCGACGTGCCCCTGCCCGACCTGCCGTTCCAGCTCACGGTGCGCGAGGTCCGGCCGCTGCCCGAGGGGCTGGCGGTGACCGCGGACGCGCGCGACGTGCCGATCAACTCGGCCGGCTGAGCGGCCAATCAGTTGCCGGGACGGGCGGCCGGTCCGGTGCCGCCGGTGGTCGCGGCGCGTCCCGGATGCTGGTCGGCCCGGTCGCGCCGACCGGTCCGGCTGGTAGGCTCCCTGGCCATGGGGACGCTCCTCACCAAACGGCGCGCGGTCGACCTGTGCCGCGTGGCCACCTGCCTGTGTCGCCCCGTCATCTGACGGCGGGGCTGTCCTCGGCCGCCTAGCGGCCATCGGCACGCAGGGTCCGCGTACCCTCCGGTGATCCCACCATCGCCCGGCAGCGGCGCCGTCGCACGAACCCGTGATCCGTTCCGTCCATGGGTCCCGCGCGTGGTGCGACACTGGCAAAATATCGATCTCCGCGCGCTGGCTCACCATCCATCCTCACCAGGGAGTGATCTGATGAGTCGCGACACCGCACTCGTCTCGGCCGAGTGGGCCGAGAAGAACCTCGACGCCCCGGGCGTCGTCTTCGTCGAGGTCGACGAGGACACCTCGGCCTACGACACCGGCCACCTCGCCGGCGCGATCAAGCTGGACTGGAAGACCGACCTGCAGGACCCGGTGCGCCGGGACTTCGTGAACTCCAGCCAGTTCGAGGCGCTGCTCTCCGAGCGCGGCATCAGCAACGACGACACCGTCATCCTCTACGGCGGCAACAACAACTGGTTCGCCGCGTACGCGTACTGGTACTTCAAGCTCTACGGCCACCGGGACGTCAAGCTGCTCGACGGCGGTCGCAAGAAGTGGGAGCTGGACGCCCGGCCGCTGATCAAGGACGCGGTGACCCGCCCCGCGACGCGGTACGTCGCGCAGGAGCCGGACACCTCGATCCGGGCCTTCCGCGACGAGGTGGTGGCCGCGATCGGCACCAAGAACCTGGTCGACGTGCGCAGCCCCGACGAGTACGCCGGCCGGCTGCTCGCCCCCGCCCACCTGCCGCAGGAGCAGGCGCAGCGGGGCGGCCACATCCCGACCGCGATCAGCGTGCCGTGGTCCAAGGCGGCCAACGAGGACGGCACCTTCAAGTCCGACGACGAGCTGCGCAGGATCTACGCCGACGCCGGGCTGGACGACGGCAAGGAGACCATCGCCTACTGCCGGATCGGCGAGCGCTCCTCGCACACCTGGTTCGTGCTCCAGGAACTGCTCGGCCACCGCAACGTGAAGAACTACGACGGGTCCTGGACCGAGTACGGCTCGCTGGTCGGCGTGCCGGTGGCGCTGGGCGACGAGCCGGGGGAGGCCTGAGATGACCGCACCGACCGCTGCCGGCTGCGCCGCGCCGGACCAGGCCGCCCCGCTGCCGGCCAGCCTCGACCTGGAGAAGGAGACCGTCATCACCGGTCTGGTCACGGCCGAGTCCGGTGAGGTCGTGCCGGGCGCGTACGTCCGGCTGCTCGACTCGACCGGCGAGTTCACCGCCGAGGTGGTGACCTCCGCCGCCGGGCAGTTCCGGTTCTTCGCCGCCCCGGGCGACTGGACCCTGCGGGCGCTGTCCCGGTTCGGTAACGGCGACACCACGGTGACCG
This sequence comes from Micromonospora sp. S4605, assembly GCF_003176715.1. NCBI lineage: Bacteria > Bacillati > Actinomycetota > Actinomycetes > Micromonosporales > Micromonosporaceae > Micromonospora > Micromonospora sp. S4605. The sequence goes on along the minus strand of NZ_QGSW01000019.1, from coordinate 4,987 downwards.
CCGACCGGGGGATCAACGAGGTCGCCGTGACGGTGGCCCTGGCCTGACCCACGCTCTGATCGGCCCCGTGGCCCGTCGTCCTCACCCGAGGAGGCGGGCCACGAGCCGTCTCCGGGCGGGCACGCGGGAAGCGGCGACGCGGCGGCCGGCCCGCCCCCCGCGCGTGACACCATGAACGGGTGAGTGGTGTCGTCCAGCCGGGGTACGCCCCACCGACCGGTCCCGACCAGCCGGCCGCCCCCCGGCGGCGGCGCTGGTTGCTCGTCGTGGTGGTGGCCTGGGCGGTGCTGCTGGCGGCGCTCACCTGGCTGTCCGTACGCGACGACCCGCCGACCGTCCGCGAGCAGCGCTCCCTGGACCAGGCCGGCCCGGTGGTCGACCGCGCCGTGGGCGAACTGGTCGCGGCCGGCGGCTCGACCGCTGTGATGTTTCCCCCGCAGGTCGATCGGGGCTGCCGGGTCACCCCCTTCACCGACGGCGCCCGGCTGCTCCGGCACGTGGACGTCTTCGTGGCCGAGGGCGCGGAACGGGAGCTGTTGGAGCGCGTCGCCGACCGGCTTCCCGGCGGCTGGCGGGCCGGTGTCCGGGCCAGTGCGGACGGCCCGTTGCTGCGCGCCGACGCGGGCGAGTTCGTGGCCGTCGAGGGCACCGCCGAGGAGAACGGCCGGGTACGGCTGACGGCCGACACCGGCTGCCGACCGTACGGGACCGGCTACCGTGAGCAGCCGCCCGGTGCCCCCGGGACCGAGGGCGAGGCCCTGGCCGGTGCGCTGCGGGCCCTCGGTGGCCCGACCGCTCCGGCGGTCGAGCGGGTCACCGCGCCGTGCCCCGGCGGCGCCGCCACCGCCCACAGCGTCCGTGCCGTCGCCGGGCCGGCCCCGCAGTCCCCCGCGGCCGCGCTGCGTGCGCTCGCCGGTGGGGCCCCGCTGCTGGACACCCCGCAGGCGTACGCCTACCGCGCGGGCGCAGCCACCGTGGTCGCCGACCTGACCGGTGACCCGCCCGTGCTCACCGCCAGCACCGGCTGCCCGGCCTGACCGGCGTCTGCCCGGCCTGCCCGGCCTGACCGGCGGGCTGCGCGGCGTGACCGGCGGCTGCGCGGCGGCTGCCCGGACTGGCGGTCGCCTGGCCGCGACCCGACGTCCGCGGGGTCGACCCGGTCAGCGGTCGTGCGCGCCGTCGTGGGGGATGCGGCTGCGGCCGAGCGCGTCCACCCGCCCCCAGCGGCCGGGGATGTCGAGCAGCTCGACCCGACCCATCCCCTCCGGCAGGGCCGGGTCGATGATCAGGTGCTCGCCCTGCGGCTCCAGGCCCAGCATGACCCGGAGCAGCAGCAGCGGGGTGCCGGTCGACCAGGCCTGCGGGCTGCACGCGGTCGGGTACTCCACCGGGTACTGGGTGAGGTCGCGCTCGTAGCCGGCGAAGGCCTCCGGCAGCCGCCCGCCGAAGTACCGGGAGGCGGCCAGCATGGACTCGCAGATCCGCCCGGCCTCCTCCCGGAACCCGTACCGCCAGAGCCCCCAGGCGATGATCGAGTTGTCGAACGGCCACACGGTGCCGACGTGATAGCCGATCGGGTTGTACAGGCCCTGGTCGTCGGCGAGGGTACGGACGCCCCAGCCGGAGAAGAGCCGCGGCCCGAGCAGGTGTTGGGCGATCCGGCCGGCCCGCGACTCGTCGACGATGCCACTCCACAGCAGGTGCCCGATGTTGGAGCTGAGCGCGTCGACGTGCCGGCCGTCGGCGTCCAGGGCGAGCGCGTAGTACTCCTTCTCCGGGATCCAGAAGTCCCGGTTGAACCGCTGCTTCAGCGCGGCCGCCTCGCGTTCCAGCCGGTCGGCGTACACCGGGTCGCCCCAGACGGCGCGGGCCAGCCGGGCGCCGCGCATCTTCGCGTCGTACGCGTACCCCTGTAGCTCGCAGGTGGCCCGGGGAAAGCCCGGCAGCCGGCCGTCGGCGTAGGAGATGGCGTCCCAGGAGTCCTTCCAGCACTGGTTCTGCAGCCCGGTCTCCGGATTGCGGGTCTGGTACCAGATGTAACCGGTACCGAGCAGGTCCCCGTACGTGTCGATCCACTCCAGCGCGGAGCGGGCCGCCGGCTCCAGTTGCTTCACCAGCCGCACGTCGCCGGTCCACCGCTCGTATTCGTCGAGCAGGATCACGAAGAGCGGCGTCGAGTCGGCGCTGCCGTAGTACGGCGAGTGCGGCTGCTCCTCGAAGCCGGCCATCTCGCCGTAGCGCAGCTCGTGCAGGATCTTGCCCGGTTCCTCGTCGCGGAAGTCGTCCAGCCGGTAGCCCTGCAGGCCGGCCAGGATCAGGGCGGTCGGCGGGATCAGCTCCGGCAGGTACGGCAGCAACTGGAGCGAGGTGATGATGCTGTCCCGGCCGAACAGCGTCATGAACCAGGGCAGCCCGGCCGCCAGCAGCCGGACGCCGAGTGCGATCGACTCGTAGCGCAGCGCCGCGACGTCGTTCAGGCTGCGGCGGTACGCGCCGGCCAGCGGCTCGCAGTCGCAGCCGAGCTTGGGGGCCTGGTTGATCAGTTCGTTCTGCTCGGTCTCGATCGCGGCCACGCCGCGGCTGCCACGGTACAGCGGCAGGTTGGACCGGATGTCCTCGCCGCGTGCCCCGTACACGATGGTGTTCACGTACAGCCGGGTGGTCCACTCGGCGTGCGGCCCGATCCGGATCCGGAAGGTCATGCCCGACACGTCGAGCTGTCCGGGCGCGCTGGTGGTGATCACCGTCTCCCGGTGGAAGGCTTCCCGGCGGTAGCTCAACCGCAGCTCGTTCTCGCTGACCGAGGCGGTGATGCGACCGCGCTTCTGCCGCACGTTCTTGATCTCGAACAGGTCCGCGAAGTCCGCCCCCATGTCCAACCGGACGGCGAACTCCATCTCCCGTCCGGCGTGGTTGATCACGGTCAGCTCCTCCTCGAGGCTGGTGCCGATCGCCCGGCTGCGGATCAGCGAGACCTTCGCGTCGAGGTAGTGCGTCGGTTCGCCGGGCACCAGGAAGAAGCGGGTGCGGTAGGACTCGGCGTCGTCGACGGAGAGCGCGTGCAGCCGTTCGCCGTTCAGGGTGAGCCGCCAGGTGGACAGGAACCGGGTGTCGAAGGAGAAGAGGCCGGTGGGGTAGTCGAGGGAGGGCTCGATGTCGCCCCGGTGGTCGCTGACCAGGAACGTGTTGCCGTCCAGGATGCTGACCAGCGACCTCACTTGCGCCGTCCGGCCTGCTCACGGGCGACGTCCCGAGGATCCTGGGTGCCGGGCGGGGTGGGGAAGAACCGCCGGAAGACCAGGAAGAGGACCACGTTGCCGCTGAACGTGCTCTCGTTGCGCAGCACCGCGGCAACCCCCTGGGCGCGGCCGGTGACCAGCCGCTCGAAGAGGTCCTCGCTGCTGTACCAGATGGCGTCGGCCGGGCCCCGCTGCCGGCTCACCTCGATCACGCCCGGCCGCATCCGCACCAGCCAGTGCTTGGTCCGGTCGCCGTCGACGAGTTCGATCTGGAGGGTGCCGCTGACCAGGCCACGGAGGATCTCCGGGGCGCGCGCCGGCAGTGCTTCGAAGAATCGCTCGATCGCCTCGCCCACAACCAAATCGTAGGCATTAGTCCGACTTGTCGGGCCGGTATCGCGTCGGGCTCGCGGGTCAGTAGACCAGCGCCTGCGCCCCCTCGGCCATCGCCTCCTCGACGAAGACCGCCGCGCCCGCGATCCGGACGCCCGGCAGCACGTCGCCGGGGCCGATGTCCCGGCGGGCGGCGCACTGGGTGCACGCGGTGACGGTGCCGGTGGTGAGGATCACGTGCAGCAGCTCGGCCAGCGGCGCCGAGTGCGGCAGCTCGAACTCCTGCGCCCGCCCGGGCAGCGCGAACCAGGTCGACTCGCCGGTGAGCCAGAGCGACACGTCCACCCCGGCGGCGGCCGCGGTGGCGGCGACGGTGAAGGCCTGGGCGCACCGTTCCGGCGCGTCCGCGCCAGCGGTGGCCTTGACGACGAGAGTGCGGGCCATGGCGCCAGCATAGGATGGCCGGGATGGTCACCGAGATCGGGTTCGTCAGCCTGCTGGTCGCCGGCCTGGGCGCGCTCGCCGGTGGCCTGGTCTACGTTGCCGTACGCATATCGAGAGGACGTTGGTGAGCGCGAGGAGTGAGCCGGGTTTGCGAGCCCCGCAGTCGCGACCGAAGGCGACCCGGGAGCGCGTGCCAGTCGCCGCGGTCACGGACGGAGAGGGGGGAGTGAACCGGTGAGCGACGAGAACCCGCTGCAGCCGCCGCCGTGGCTGAACGCGCCGCCGGTCGACCCCTACCCGTACGAGGAGAGCCACGACCTGCGGGTCGGTCCGAAGCTGCATCCCACGCTGGACGGCCTGCTGCCGTACATCGGGGTGTGGCGCGGCCGGGGTCGGGGCGGCTTCCCCACCATCGAGGACTTCGACTTCGCGCAGGAGATCCGGATCAGCCACGACGGCCGGCCGTTCCTGTTCTACGAGTCCCGGGCGTGGATCCTCGACGAGCAGAGCAGGCCGGTCCGCCCGGCCGGTCGTGAGGTCGGCTGGTGGCGCCCGGTCCTCAAGGACGACCGGGCCACCGACGAGCTGGAGGCGTTGATGACCACGCCGACCGGCGTGATGGAGCTCTACCTGGGCCGGCGTACCGGCACCCAGGTCGAGTTCGTCACCGACGCGGTGGTGCGTACGGCCACCGCCAAGGAGGTCACCGCCGGCCACCGGCTCTTCGGCATCGTCGAGGGCGCCCTGCTCTACGCCCAGGAGATGGCCGCCGTCGGCCACGGTCTCTCGCCCCACCTCTCCGCCCGCCTCACCCGCGTAGCCGGCTGACCCCGCCCCGATCCCCGGGGCGCTCTTGATCATGACGTTGTTGTCACCCGCCTCGGCGGGTCGCGGCAACAACTTCCTGATCGACGGCCTTCCTTTCCCGGTCCGGTCAGGGGAGGGGGAAGGACAGGAGGGTGTGGAGGTGG
>NZ_QGSW01000015.1:0-11453 GCF_003176715.1 Micromonospora sp. S4605 | reverse complement strand
ACGGGGATGGGGTGTAGGAGCATGGCGGGCATGATCGACGGGCAGGGTCTGACGGTGCGGCGGGGTGGGCCGGCGGACGCGGGGGCGGTGCTGCGGCTGCTCGACGACGCGACCGCGTGGCTGGTGGCCCGGGGTCGTACCGGCCAGTGGGGCACCGAGCCGGCCTCGACCGATCCCCGGCGCATCGCGCAGGCGGACGCCTGGGCCGGCGGTGGCGGGCTGTGGCTGGCCACCCTCGACGAGCGGCCGGTCGGCGCGCTGGTGGTGGGCGCGGCCACCGAGTACGTGCCGCCGGCCACCGAGCCCGAGCTGTACGTCAACCTGCTGGTGACCGACCGGGCGCACGCCGGGCTGGGCATCGGTGGCCGGCTGCTGGCGCACGCCGCCGACCTGGCCCGGGAACGCGGCGTGGGCCTGCTCCGGGTGGACTGCTACGCGGGTGACGACCGCACGCTGGTCGGCTGGTACACCCGGCAGGGCTTCACCCCCACCGACCCGTTCACCGTCGAACGCCCGGGGCGTCCGCCGTGGCCCGGGCAGGTCCTCACCCGCCGGCTGGACTGACCGCCGGCTGGAACAACCGGCGGCGCCGCTCAGCCGATCTCCTCGTCCACGAAGCACCAGCGCCAGGACTCCCCGGGCTGGACCGAGCGCATCACCGGATGCCCGCTCTGCTCGAAGTGCTTCGTCGCGTGCTGGTACGGCGAGGAGTCGCAGCAGCCGACGTGCCCGCAGGTCAGGCAGGCGCGCAGGTGCACCCAGTCCTCGTTGCCGATGGCCACGCAGTCGGGGCACACCTCGGTGGTGGACGGGTCGGCGGTGCCCGCCTCGGTCAGGTGCACGCAGCTCATCAGTCGACCTCCCGGCGCAGCAACGACTCCTCCAGGTCCAGGTCTCGATAGGCCCGCACCAGCACCTCCTCGGGGATCCGGCCGGCGTCCCGGGCGGTCCGGAACACCTCCCGCTCGGCGTCGATCATCTCCTGCCGCAGCCGACCGTACGCCTGCGACGGCGTCTCCCGCGCGGCACCGCCCAACTGCTCCCAGGCCATGTTGGTGCGCTCGTCGAGCAGCCGGCGCAGCCGCTCCACCACCGGGGCGGGCGCCGTGTCGGCGAGCGCGTCGAGTCGTTCCCGGGCGGCCCGGCTGGCCTGCTGCTGCGCCCCGGCGGCGGAGAGCGCGTCCTGCACCGGGTCGTCCGGCGGCAGCTTCAGCCGGCGGGCCACCGCCGGCAGGGTGGCGCCCTGGCCGACCAGGGTCGCCACGATCACCGCGAACGCCAGCCAGATGAACAGCGCCCGCGGGTAGGGCTGGTCGTCGGCCACGGTCAGCGGCAGGGCGAGCGCTCCGGCCAGGGTGACCACGCCGCGCATCCCGGCCCAGCCGATCACGAGCGGGTAGCGCACCTCCTTCGCCGCGCCGCGCTGCCGTACCCGGGGCACCAGCCGGGTCAGGTAGGTGGCCGGGAAGAGCCAGGCGAACCGGGCCAGGAAGGCGGTGGCCAGCACCGCCACGGTGATCACGACCAGTGAGCCGACCGGCTCGTCCAGGTCGCGCAGCACCTCCGGCAGTTGCAGCCCGACCAGCAGGAAGACCACCCCCTCCAGCAGGAACCGGACCAGCCGCCAGACCGCGCCGAGCTGGAGCCGGGACGCCGCCGACAGCAGCCGCGGCAGTTGGTGGCCGAGCGCCAGCCCGGTCACCACCACCGCCATCACCCCGGAGGCGTGGATCGCCTCGGCGGCGAAGACCACCGCGAACGGGATGATCAGCGACAGCGCGTTGTCCAGCAGCGGGTCGCTGATCCGCTTGTGCAGGAAGCCGAAGACCAGCGCGCCGAGCGCGCCGACCAGCACCCCACCGCCTGCGGACCGGAGCACCTCCAGCCCCACCTCGCCCACCCCGACCGCCGACCCGACGGCGGCCAGCGAGGCCACCCGCAGCAACACCAGCGCGGTGGCGTCGTTGAGCAGGCTCTCCCCCTCGAGGATGGTCACCACCCGGCGGGGCAGGCCGATCCGGCGGGCCACCGCGGTCGCGGCGACCGCGTCCGGTGGGGCGATCACCGCACCCAGGGCCAGGCAGACGGCGAACGGCGCGGCCGGCACCAGCAGGTGCACGACGAGGCCGACCGCGAACGCCGTGAAGATCACCAGTCCGACGGCGAGCAGCAGGATCGGCCGCAGGGCGAGCCGGAAGGCCGGCACCGAGGTCTCCAGGGCCGCGACGTAGAGCAGCGGCGGCAGGATGCCGACCAGCACCAGTTCCGGGTCCAGCCGCACGTGCGGCAGACCGGGCACGTAGGAGAGCGCGAGGCCGACCACCACCAGCACGATCGGCGCGAGCAGGCCCAGCTTGCGGGCCAGCGCCGCGCCGAGCGTCGCGATCGCGAGGAAGACGACGACCTCGAACAGTGGTTCCATGAAGTACGAGCCTAGGCGGCCCCACCCCGGTGGACGATCATCGGGCGCGCAACTTCGGCAGCACCTCGGCGCCGAACGCGTCGAGGAAGGCCCACTGCTCCTGCCCGACGTGGTGCAGGGCGATCTGGTCGAAGCCGAGGGCCAGGTACTCCTCCAGCCAGCCGACGTGCCGGCCCAGGTCGGCGGAGACGTTGACCACCCGCTCGACCGTCGCCATCGGCACATCCGCGGAGACCGCGTCGAAGTGCTCGGCGGTCTCCAGGTCCCAGCAGACCGGCGGGGGGAAGACGTTGCTGCGCCACTGGTCGTACGCGATCCGCTCGGCCTCGGCCTGCTCCGGGGCCCAGCTCACGTGCACCTGCAGGTGCAGCGGGCCGCGGCCGCCGGCGTCCCGGTAGGCGTCGACCATCTGCCGCAGGTGCGGCAGCGGGGCGTTGACGGTGATCAGCCCGTCCGCCCACTCGGCGCACCAGCGGGCGGTGGCCACGCTGACCGCCGCGCCGATCAGCGCCGGCGGCTGCTCGGGCCGGGTCCACAGCCGCGCCCGGTCCACCCGGACCAGGCCGTCGTGGCTGACCTCCTCGCCGGCCAGCAGCGCCCGGATCACCTCGACGCACTCGCGCAGCCGCGCGTTGCGGACGTCCTTGCGCGGCCAGCCGTCGCCGGTGATGTGCTCGTTGCTCGCCTCGCCGGTGCCCAGTGCGGCCCAGAACCGGCCCGGGTACATGGCGGCCAGGGTGCCGATCGCCTGGGCGATGATCGCCGGGTGGTACCGCTGGCCGGGCGCGTTCACCACGCCGAACGGCAGGGTGGTGGCCTGCAGCGCCGAGCCGAGCCAGGACCACGCGAAGCCGGACTGGCCCTGCCGGGCGCTCCACGGCGAGAAGTGGTCCGAGCACATGCCGGCGTCGAAGCCGACCCGCTCCGCGTGGATCACCGCGTCCAGCAGGGCGCGGGGATGAAGCTGCTCGTGGGACGCATGGAAGCCGAACACCGTCATGCGGTCGTTCCGTACCCACGACGGCGTCCGGTTACGCCGCGCTCCCCGCTCGCCCTGTTCGGCCTGGCGAACCGGTCGCCCCACCCGGCGTGGCGAACTCCCCTCGCCCTACTCGGCGTGCGCCCCGGCGCCAGCCGAGGCCGCTCCCTCGCCCACCCACACCGTCTTGGTGTTGCAGAACTCGCGCATCCCCAGCGCGGACAGTTCCCGGCCGTAGCCGGAGTTCCTCACCCCGCCGAAGGGCAACTCCGGGAAGGAGGTGGTCATCCCGTTGACGAAGACGTTGCCGGCGTCCAGGTCGGTGGCGAACCGCTCCTGCTCGTCCGGGTCCCGGGTCCAGGCGTTCGAGCCGAGCCCGAAGTTGGTCCCGTTGGCCACCTCGATCGCCTCGTCGTAGGAGGACACCCGGTAGAGGCCGGCGACCGGCCCGAACACCTCCTCGCCCCACATCCGCATCTGCGGGGTCAGGTCGGTCACCACGGTCGGCGGGTAGTACCAGCCCGGGCCGGCCGGTGGCTCGCCGCCGCAGAGCACGGTCGCGCCCCGGTCGACGGCGTCGCGTACCTGGGCGTGGATCTCGTCCCGGCCGCCCTCGCTGGCCAGCGGCCCGACGTCGGTGGCGTCGTCCATCGGGTCACCGACCCGCAGCGCGGACATGTTCGCGGCGAACCGCTCGGCGAACGCGTCGAAGACGTCGGTGTGCACGATGAAGCGTTTCGCGGCGATGCAGGACTGCCCGTTGTTCTGGCAGCGGGCGGTGGTGGCCACCTCGGCGGCCCGGTCCAGGTCGGCCGAGGGCATCACCACGAAGGGGTCGCTGCCGCCGAGTTCCAGCACGGTCTTCTTCAGTTCCCGGCCGGCGATCTGGGCGATGGATCGGCCGGCGCGTTCGCTGCCGGTGAGTGTCGCGGCCCGGACCCGGGGGTCGCTGAGGATCCGGTCGACGGCGTCCGAGCCGACCAGCAGGGTGGTGAACGCGCCCTCGGGGAAGCCGGCGCGGCGGAACAGGTCCTCCAGCAGCAGCGCGGTCTGCGGCACGTTCGAGGCGTGCTTGAGCAGGCCGGTGTTGCCGGCCATCAGCGCCGGGGCGGCGAACCGCAGCACCTGCCAGAGCGGGAAGTTCCACGGCATCACCGCCAGTACCGGCCCGATCGGCTGGTAGCGGACGAACGCCCGGGTGGCCTTGACCGCCGGCGCGTCGGCCGGCTCGTCAGCGAGGAAGGCGGCCGCGTTGGCGGCGTAGAACCGGCAGGCGGTGGCGCACTTGGTCACCTCGGCCTTCGCCGCCGCGTACGTCTTGCCCATCTCGGTGGTCATCAGCCGGGCGGTGGCGTCGCGGTCGGCCTCCAGCAGGTCGGCCGCCGCGGTCAGCCACCGGCCCCGCTGCTCGACCGTGGTGCCGCGCAGTTGCCGGTAGGCCAGGTCGGCCCGCTCGATGGCGGCGTCGATCTCCTCGGCCGGCATCGCGTCGTACGTCTTGAGCACCTGTCCGGTGGCCGGGTTGGTGGTGGCGATGGGCATCTCGTACTCCTGTCACTCGAAGAGTGAGTGCCGCACGCCCGGCTCCTCCCGGCGGCGAGCGGCGCGGCGACGCTGGATGACGACCAGGTCGACGACGGCGACCACCGCGAAGAGCACGCAGAGGACACCCAGCCAGACCAGGTCGGCCCGGAACGCCAGCACGGCGAAGACGGCCATGGTCAGCAGGCCGAAGCCGGCGAGCACGAGCCGGAGGTTCAACGCGCTGTAGGCGTGGCCGACCGTGCCGCGGGCGCGTCGGGGCTGCGCTCTCGTCATTTCCTCGACCTACCCCCGCAGCGTCGCGGCTAACCGGCGTTCCGGCCGTCCCGGTGGTGTCGACGGACCGGACCGTGCGGTGTTCCGGCCGCCGGAGCGGGTAACCAGGGCGGCGCCGGCCGTCGGTCGACGTGCGGGGCCGGTGGGGTGCGTTACAGCGGTGCGCCGCGACCGAGCGGCTCCGGCCGGGCCGGGGAGGATGGGGGCATGACCACGACCCACGCGGCGCCGGTGACGGTCGCCATGACCCGGCGCGTCGACCCCGCCCGCAGCAGCGAGATGGTGGCGTGGATGCGGGCCGGCACCGCGTTGGCCGAGGTGTTCCCGGGTTTCCTCGGCGCCGGTTGGGTGCAGACCGCGCCCGGGTCCCCGGAGTGGCACATGCTGTACCGCTTCGCCGACGCCGAGACGCTGCGCCGGTGGGAGGAGTCCCCGCAGCGACGCTGGTGGCTGACCTCGGCGCAGGGCATCGTCGAGCACACCCGGGCCGAGCGGCGCACCGGCATCGAGGGCTGGTTCGACCCGCCACGGGAGCGTAGCGTCGAGCAACTGGCGGCCGCCGTCGAGGCGTCCGGGCCGCAGTCGCCGCCACGCTGGAAGCAGGCGGTGACCATCTGGCTGGCGTTCTTCCCGCTCAGCCTCGCCGCCACGCTGCTCACCGGCCGGCTGATCGCCGACGTGCCGGTGGCCGCGCGGGTGCTGCTGACGACGCTCTGCCTGACCCCGTTGATGACCTACCTGGTGCTGCCCCGGATCACCCGAGCGCTGCACTGGTGGCTGCACGGCCAGCCGATGCCCTGGCGCAGCCGCCGCTGACCTCTACCACGTACGGCTCGGGTGCGGCAGCGGTGTGCCGCATAGCCGACACGAGCCGACCGAGCCCCGACGGCGGGCGCATAGAGTTACCGGGCTGTCGCTCTCCGCTGCCGGACTGGGGAAGCCATGCCTCGACGCTGGGTCACCGCCGTCGCCTGTCTGCTGGCACTGGTCGCGCTCGCCTGCGAGGGCGGTCGGGCCGAGCCCGGGCCGACCGGAGCCCCGCCGGGGGCCGGCGGGATCGCCGCGCTCGGCGACTCGCTCAGCACCGGCTTCGGGTCCTGCCTGGTGCTCACCTCGTGCGAGCGCAACTCCTGGTCGACCGGGGACGGGCTGCGGGTGCGCAGCCACTACCGGCGGCTGCTCGACCGCGACCCGGCTGTTCGGGGCCGGGCCTTCAACCACGCCCGGCCGGGAGCCCGCGCGGCGGCACTGGCCGGCCAGGCCGAGGCGGCGGTACGCAACCGGCCGGACCGGTTCACCGTGCTGATCGGGGCGAACGACGTCTGCCGGGGCGGGGTCGAGGCGATGACCCCGGTGGCCGAGTTCCGGGCGCAGGTCGACCGGGGGCTGCGGGCGCTGCGCACCGGCCGACCGAAGGCCCGGGTGCTGGTGGTGAGCATTCCCGACCTGTACCGGCTCTGGCAGGTCGGGCACACCGACGCGCGGGCGGTGCGGGCCTGGAGCCGGGGAGTCTGCCCGGCGCTGCTGGCCGCCCCCACCTCGCAGGCCCCGGCCGACCGGGCCCGGCGGGCCGCCGTCCGGGAGCGGATCGTCGCCTACAACGGCCAACTCGCCGCCGCCTGCCGGGCGTACGGGTCGCGCTGCCGCTACGACGGCGGCGCGGTGCACCGGGTGCGCTTCGGCCTGGACCTGGTCAACCCGCTGGACTGGTTCCACCCGAACGCGGCCGGGCAGGGCCGACTCGCCGAGGTCAGCTGGCGCGCCTGGGGCGGCACCGACTGACCACCGCGACGGGCACCGCCGCACCCACCCGGTCGGGCCGCCGCAGGCAACGCGCTCATCGGCGGCCCGTGATGCCGTGGCCGGCGTCGCCGGGCGGGGCGGGTCAGGGCCGGCGGGGCTCCGGTACGCCGGTGCCGTGCTGGCGGTACAGGGCTCGGGACCGCTCGGCGAGATCCTTGGTGGCCGACGAGTTGGCCCAGGTGCCGAGGATGATCGCCGCGCCGGGCACCACCTTGGCGAAGACCCGCTTCGCCGCGCGTACCCCGGCCATCTGGGCCAGCCGCACGCCGAGCCGCAGCATCACCTTGCCGAGCGCCTGCTGCCCGCCGGAGCCGAAGAGGGCGCCGGCCCGCTCGCGGCCGGCGGCCACGCCCAGGGCCAGCCGGGCGCTCTCGGCGACCTTGTGCACCCGCTGTAGGACGAGCAGGTCGGTGGCCCGGTCGGGGTGCACCGGGTCGACCCCGTAGGCGGCGGCGATGTGCAGCACCATCCGGGCCTGGGTCCAGGCCAGCACCCCGACGTCGATCACCGCGCCGGGCAGGCCGGCCGCCCCGCTCACCGCGCCGGAGAGCCGGGCCCGGTTGACGAACCGGCGGACCGCCTGGTCGGCCAGCGCCTCGGCGGGCGCTCCGGGCTGCTCGTACCGGACCCGGGCGGCCCACTGCGCCGCCTCGGGACCGAGCCGGCGGACGGCCTCCAGGGCGAGATGCTCCGGGGCGTACTGCGGGTCCTCCCGCATCCGGTCCCAGAGCTTGGCCGGCGGCCCCTCCGGGGCGTCCGGTGGTGTCGCGGGCACCGCCGCGGGCGGGGTGACGGGCTGGCCGTCGGCGGGCGCGGAATCGGTCACGTCATCTCCTGCGAGGGGTCGGTACGGGCGGAGACGGCGGGGTCAGCGGCGCTTCTGCAACTTGGCCGCGAGACCCCGCAGCTTCTGCTGGGTGGCCGGCTTGGCCAGTTCCCGGCGGCCCCGGTCGACCAGTTGCTGCCCCTTCGGCGAGCGCAGGAACGCGCTGATCCGTTGCATCAGAGCCATGACGTCCTCCTGTCGGTGGTGCCTCACTCATGTGTACCCCGGACCGACAAGGTGCGAACCCCGGAACGCCGGATCCACCACCGTCCACTGTGGTCGGGAGGAGACTACTTCCCGTTCGGGACGATCGCCTCGACGACCTTGGTGGCCCGCCACTCGTGCTTGGCGTAGTGCTCCGGGTAGGCGGAGATCTGCACGGCCTGGGCGGCATCGGTGAGCCGCATCCGCTGCCAGCCCGGCACCTGCTCGAGCGCGGAGAGGAACTGCCGGGTGGCGAACTCCGGCTCCATCAGCCGCCGAACCGGGCCCCAGCCGCTGCTCGGGCGCTGCTGGAACAGGCCGACCGAGTCGTGGTCCCAGCCGATGGCCTGGTGCGGGTAGTTCTGCGACTCGGGCAGCACGCCGCTGGCGTAGTTGTAGAGGTTGCTCTCCTGCATGGCGGTGGCCACCGCGATCACCAGCGCGCGGCGCGGCACACCCATCTCCCGGCCGGTCCGCACGATGGCCTCGGCGTTCTCCATCTGCGCCTCGGTGAGCCCGGCGACCGGGGCCGGGTCGACCGGCCGCGGCTTGCGGGTGGGCCGGGTGTCGGTGTCCGGGTCGGCGGCCGGCGTGGCCGAGGTGACCGCCCGGTCCGCGTCCCGGCTGGGCCGGTCCTGCTCGACGCGCTGGGTGGCCTCGGCGCGGGCGGTGAGCGCGTCGCCCCGGGCCGCCGCGTCGGCGCTCTCCCCCTGGGTCTGGGCGACGGCGGCCAGGCCAAGGCAGCAGAGCACGCCGGTGGCGAGCGCCACCCGGGCCCGGGCCGGCCCGTGCAGCAGGTTGCGGGCGTACGCGGCGGAGGCACGGAAGGCTGTCCGCCGATCGGTCGAAGGGGTATCGTCCGAACGGTCAGTCGGGTCACCGGGGGTGGTCTGGGTGTCGAGGGTGCGGTCGTCACGCATCAGCCGAGGCTAGGCAGGCCGAAACCCCGATCACTCACGGTGATCACGTGGTCCTCGTTACAGTATCGGCGACCGCGCCCGGACGGCGGGGGCGACCCGGGCGCCTCCGGGCACGGACCTCGCGGAACCGGCAGACCTCCGGATCGCCGCAACCTCCGGACTCCAGGCGGAAACCTCGCGATCCTCCGGGGACCACCTCATGATCGACCAGATCACCCGTACGGCCGATGGGCGTTTCGGCCGAACAGTCAACACTGGCCGACTGCCTGACGAGATCGGGCGATACCCACCCATCCCAACCTACCCGCCGGCCGCCCGACCGAAGCGGGAAGGAATGCAGCAGGATGGCGGGTACGTTCCCCGAACCGGGTGCCGTCCCGCAGCGGCTACCCGTACGCGCCTTCAGGGAGGTCCGCACCGGTGCTCGACCCACACGAGCTGTACGAACTCACCGACGATCTGCCCGACCTCGGTCAGCCGGTCCTGATCCAGGCGCTGACCGGTTTCGTCGACGCCGGCAACGCCACCCGGTTGGCCCGCGAGCAACTGCTCAACTCGCTGGAGTCCCGCCCGATCGCCCGGTTCGACGTGGACCAGGTCTTCGACTACCGCTCCCGCCGGCCGGTGATGACCTTCGTCGAGGACCACTGGGAGTCGTACGACGCGCCGAAGCTGGAGCTGCACCTGCTCCACGACGACGACGAGACGCCCTTCCTGCTGCTCACCGGCCCCGAGCCGGACCTGCAGTGGGAGCGGTTCGTGGCGGCCGTCGCCGGGCTCTCCGCCCGGCTGGACGTCCGGCTCACCGTGGGGCTGAACTCGATCCCGATGGCGGTGCCGCACACCCGGCCCACCGGGGTGACCGCGCACGCCACCCGGCGCGACCTGATCGCCGGCTACGAGCCGTGGTTGCAGCGGGTGCAGGTGCCGGGCAGCGTCGGCCACCTGCTGGAGTACCGCCTCGGCGAGCAGGGCCGCGACGCGCTCGGCTTCGCCGCGCACGTGCCGCACTACGTGGCGCAGAGCGAGTACCCGGCCGCCGCCGAGGTGCTGCTCGCCTCGGTCTCCCGCAGCACCGGGCTGCTGCTGCCGCGCGACGGGCTGCGCGCGTCCGCCGAGGTGGTCCGGGTCGAGATCGACCGGCAGGTCGCCCAGACCGAGGACGCCGCCGCGCTGGTCCAGGCGCTGGAGGAGCAGTACGACGCGTTCGCCCGCGGCCGTGGCGAGAAGAACCTGCTCGCTGCCGAGACCGGCCCGCTGCCCACCGCCGACGAACTCGGCGCCGAGCTGGAACGCTTCCTGGCCGAGCAGACCCGCCCGGGTGACAACCCGCCGAGCTGACCGGCCGCGCCGCGACACCCTGGGCGGCTGACCCGGCGGCGCGGCGGCGGATACGGCAGGCTGGTGCCATGCGTCTGGCGACCTGGAACGTGAACTCGGTGAAGGCCCGCCTGCCCCGGCTGCTGGACTGGCTGGCCGGCACCGGGCCGGACGTGGTCTGCCTGCAGGAGACCAAGTGCCCGGACGGCGCCTTCCCGGTGGCCGAGGTGGGCGAGCTGGGCTACACCGTGGCCAGCCACAGCGACGGCCGGTGGAACGGGGTCGCCATCCTGTCCCGGGTCGGGCTGTCCGACGTGACCGTCGGGTTCACCGGCGAGCCCGGGTTCCCCGAGCCGGAGGCCCGGGCCATCTCGGCCACCTGCGACGGGGTGCGGGTCTGGTCGGTGTACGTGCCGAACGGTCGGTCGCCGGAGGACCCGCACTACGCGTACAAGCTGGCCTGGTTCGCCGCGCTGCGGGACGTGCTGGAGACCGAGCTGACCGGCCCGCTGCCGGTGGCGGTCTGCGGCGACTTCAACGTCGCCCCGACCGACGCCGACGTGTGGGACCCGGCGCTGTTCCGGCACTCCACCCACGTCACCCCGGCCGAGCGGGCCGCCCTCGCGGCGCTGCGCGACCTCGGCCTGGTCGACGTGGTGCCGACCCCGATGAAGGGTCCGCACCCCTACACGTACTGGGACTACCGGGCCGGGATGTTCCACCAGAACAAGGGCATGCGGATCGACCTGGTGTACGCCTCGGCGCCGTTCGCCCGGGCGGTCCGCTCGGCGTACGTGGACCGGGAGGCGCGCAAGGGCAAGGGCCCCTCCGACCACGCCCCGATCGTGGTCGACGTGGATCTGGTGCCGGCGGTCGAGTCGTTCTGACCGGGCCGGCCCGCATCCGGCCGCTGGTTAGGGTGAGGGCATGGCAGTCGTGAAGATCAACGCGATCGAGGTGCCGCCCGGGGCGGGCGCCGAACTGGAGAAGCGGTTCGCCGCCCGGGCCGGTGCGGTGGAGAACTCCCCCGGCTTCCTCGGCTTCGAGCTGCTCCGCCCGGTCGGCGGGGAGAACCGCTACTTCGTCTACACCAAGTGGGAGTCCGAGGAGGCGTACCAGGCGTGGGCCGCCGGACCCGCGCCTGGTACGCCTCCTCGGCCC
>NZ_QGSW01000446.1:0-11454 GCF_003176715.1 Micromonospora sp. S4605 | reverse complement strand
GCGGAGCTCCCACAGCAGCGGTTGTCTTGGCGGACAAGCCGTTTCTACCGGAGCTCCGCTTCCTGCATGTCAGGGGCCGTATCGAGGCACTTGCCTACCAGCCCACACGCCTAACTTCACGGCGTTGCCCTAAAGGGCGGAACACTGGCCCGCATCTCGGTAGCTGAGGCCCACGTCGTTGCCCTGACGGTTCTTCGTGGTCGGGTCGTGGACCTGGAAGAAGAACTCGAGCAGGTCCCGGTAGGAGAGCTTCGCCGGGTCGTAGGCGATCTCGATCGCCTCGGCGTGGGTTCCGTGGTTGCGGTAGGTCGCGTTCGGCACGTCCCCGCCGGTGTATCCGACCCTGGTGTCCAGCACGCCGGGGCGTTTGCGGATGAGGTCCTGCATGCCCCAGAAGCAGCCGCCGGCCAGGATCGCCTTCTCGGTGGTCTCAGTCATCGCTTCCGCTCCCCGTCCGGGTGATCGAACAACGTGCGGTACTCGCCGTAGCCCTCGCGCTCCAGGTCGTCGCGCGGGATGAACCGGAGTGCCGCCGAGTTCATGCAGTACCGCAACCCGCCGGTCTCCACGGGACCGTCGTCGAAGACGTGCCCGAGGTGACTGTCCCCGTGCGCCGACCGAACCTCGATGCGGAACATGCCGAGGCTGGAGTCCTGCACCTCGACCACGTTCCGCCGATCGATCGGTTTGCTGAAGGTCGGCCAGCCGGTGCCGCTGTCGTACTTGTCCACTGAGGTGAACAGCGGTTCCCCGGACACCACGTCGACGTAGATGCCCGGCTCCTTGTTGTCCCAGTACGCGTTGTCGAAGGCCGGCTCCGTGCCGGCTTCCTGAGTGACCCGGTACTGGTCCGGCGACAGCCGGGAGATCGCCTCGGCGCTCTTGCGGTACTCGGACACCGTCGTTCCTCTCGGATCGGTCGTCGGCAGGAAGTGCCGGGTCAACGGGCCTGCACGCGCGCTCCGACGCGTACCCCGCCTGCGGTCGACTAACCGCCGTCCCGCCCGCGGCCGCCGGGTTGAGCGGGGCGAGGCCGATGTCCGGAATTTCCGTTCCTGAGACGGGCCGTCCCGGCGGCGCCGATAATCCTCCCGGGCGCGGCGCCCGGCTGGCCGTACGTCCGGCCGGCGGTCCGGCGCGCACCGCGGCGCCGGCATCGCCCGCGACCGGGTGGGACGGGCGGCGGGGAGGCCGGGCATGACGACCGGGGGCAGCACCGAGTTGGTGCGCCGGCCGAACGCGTCGAACCGGGCCACCCTGCTGGAACTGCTCTTCGACGTGGTCTTCGTGGCCGCCCTGGCGCTGATCTCGATGCTGATCGCCGAGCGGGACTCGTGGGCCGGCGTCGGGCCGGTCGTGCTGATGCTGATGGCGATCTGGTGGACCTGGTCGATCACCTCGACCACCACCGACTTCTACGACCCGGACCAGCGCCCGATCCAGGCCATCCTCATGGTGACGGCGCTCGGTGCCGTGGTGACGGCGGCGGCGCTCGGCTCCGCCGCGCACGCGTTGGTCTTCGCCGTCGGATACGTGACTCCCCACGTGGTCCGGGGCCTGGTCCTGGTGGGGGTGCTGCACCAGCACCAGCGCCGGCACCGGCACCGGCATCAGGCCAAGGGGCGCGCGGCGCGCTTCTTCTTCTGGTTTCTGATCTCCGGCGTCTGCTGGATCGTCGGGGCGCTGCTGCCCGGCGCGCCGCGCTGGGAGTTCTGGACCACCGCGGTGGCGATCGACTACGTCTCGGCCGCGGCGCGTTACCCCACACCCTGGCTCGGCCGGGTACCGCTCGGGCAGTACGAGCAGACGACCGCGCACCTGGGCGAGCGGTACCAGCAGTTCGTCATCCTGGCGCTCGGCGACATCATCCTGGCGCCGACCCTGAAGATCAGCACCGCGGAGTTCACCCCCGCCCGGCTGGCCGCGTTCCTCGTCGCCTTCCTCACCATGCTGCTGCTCTGGCAGATCTACGTGCTGGGGTCCGGTGCCATCCTGTGGACGCTCGCCGCCCACCTGCTGCGGCGGGCGACCCGGCTGGCGCCGTACACCCATCTGGTGATGCTGGCGGGCACCGGGTGCTCGGGCTGCTGGTGCTGGCCGTCGCGGCACCGTGGGTGGGTGGCTGGCCACCGGTACTGGTCACCAGCCTCGCTCTGCTGGTGTTGGCCGCGGTGGTGGTCGGCGACCTGCTCGGCGAACGGTCGACCCGGCCGGCGCTGCGCGGGCACCCCGGCTGATTCCGCCCCGGGGCGACGGGCGGGCCCCGGTCACCGAGGACCGGGGCCCGTTGCGGATCAGGAGAGGTCGAACCGGTCCAGGTTCATCACCTTGACCCACGCCGCGACGAAGTCCCGGATGAACCTCTCCTGCCCGTCCGCGCCGGCGTACACCTCGGCGATGGCGCGGAGTTGGGAGTTCGCGCCGAAGACGAGGTCGACGGCGGTGGCGGTCCACCGGACCTCGCCGGTGGCGCGGTCCCGGCCCTCGAACACGTTCTCGGTCTCGCTGGAGACCTTCCACTCCGTGCCGATGTCGAGCAGGTTGCGGAAGAAGTCGGTCGTCAACGTCTCCGGCCGGTCGGTGAGGACGCCGTGCGGGGCTTGTCCCGCGTTGGCGTTGAGGACCCGCATGCCGCCGATCAGGACGGTCAGCTCGGGCGCGGTCAGCGTCAGCAGGTTGGCCCGGTCCAGCAGCAGGGTCTCCGGCGACAGCTTCTGCCCGGCGCGCAGGTAGTTGCGGAACCCGTCCGCCCTCGGTTCCAGCACGGTGAACGACTCGACGTCGGTCTGCTCCTGCGAGGCGTCGGTACGCCCGGGCGAGAACGGCACCGTCACGTCGTGCCCGGCGTTCCGGGCGGCCTGCTCGACGGCCGCGCAGCCGGCCAGGACGATCAGGTCGGCCAGCGAGACCCGCTTCCCGCCGGACTGGGCGCCGTTGAAGTCCTGCTGGATCCGCTCCAGGACCGGCAGCACCGTGGCCAGCTCGGCCGGATCGTTGACCTCCCAGTTCCGCTGCGGCTCGAGGCGGATCCGGGCCCCGTTCGCGCCGCCGCGCATGTCGGTGCCGCGGAAGCTCGCCGCCGACGCCCACGCGGTCCGGACGAGCTGGGGGATGGACAGTCCGGAGGCGAGGATCGTGCTCTTGAGGGCCGCGATGTCCGCGCCCGCGATCAGCTCGTGGTCGACCGCCGGTACCGGGTCCTGCCACAGCTGCGGCTCCGGCACCCACGGACCGAGGTAGCGCGAGACCGGTCCCATGTCGCGGTGCAGCAGCTTGTACCAGGCCCGGGCGAACGCGTCCGCGAACTGGTCCGGGTTCTCCAGGAAGCGCCGCGAGATCGGCTCGTAGGTCGGGTCGACGCGCAGCGCGATGTCGGTCGTCGCCATCATCGGGGCGTACCGGACGGAGGGGTCGTGGGCGGCGGGCACGGCGTCCGACCCGGCGCCGTCCTTCGGCCGCCACTGCTTGGCGCCGGCGGGGCTCTCGCAGACCTCCCACTCGAACCCGAACAGCGTCTCGAAGAAGCTGTTGTCCCAGGTGATCGGGGTGGGCGTCCAGGCGCCTTCGAGGCCGCTGGTGATCGTGTCGGGGCCCTTGCCGCTGCCGTAGCTGTTCTTCCAGCCCAGGCCCTGCGCCTCCAGCGGGGCGGCTTCGGGCTCCGGGCCGACGTACTGGTCGGCGCGGGCGGCGCCGTGGGTCTTGCCGAAGGTGTGGCCGCCGGCGATGAGTGCGACGGTCTCCTCGTCGTTCATCGCCATCCGGCGGAAGGTCTCCCGGATGTCCCGGGCGGCGGCGAGGGGATCCGGGGTGCCGTTGGGCCCCTCCGGGTTGACGTAGATCAGCCCCATCTGGACGGCGCCCAGCGGAGCGGCGAGTTCCCGGTCGCCGCTGTAGCGCTCGTCGCCGAGCCAGGTGTCCTCGGGCCCCCAGAAGATCTCCTCGGGCTCCCAGACGTCCTCGCGCCCGAAGCCGAAGCCGAACGTCTTGAACCCCATCGACTCCAGCGCGCAGTTGCCGGCGAAGACGAGGAGGTCGGCCCAGGAGATCTTCTGCCCGTACTTCTGCTTGACCGGCCAGAGCAGTCTGCGTGCCTTGTCGAGGTTCGCGTTGTCCGGCCAGCTGTTGAGCGGGGCGAAGCGCTGGGCACCGTCGCCGCCACCGCCGCGACCGTCCTCGATGCGGTAGGTGCCGGCGGAGTGCCAGCTCATCCGGATGAACAGCGGCCCGTAGTGGCCGTAGTCCGCCGGCCACCAGTCCTGCGACGTCGTCATCACCTCGAAGACGTCCCGCTTGAGCGCCTCGACGTCGAGGGTCTTGAACTCCTCCGCGTAGTTGAATGACTCGCCCAGCGGGTTGGCCCGGGGTGAGTGCTGGTGGAGAACCTGCAGGTTCAGCTGGTTCGGCCACCAGTCCTGGTTGGCCCTCGGCCGACTCGGCTTCGGGGTAGGGGAGGGGATTGCCGGGTTCTCGCTCTCGCTGCCGCGCTCAGGCACGTCGGTCCTTCTCCTGTCGGTTGCGTTTCGGTCAACTGGTTGCTGGCGCCGCGACCCGGGACGCGCAGACCTCGCGGTCGGTGACCCCGGCCTGGTCGGCCGAGCAGCCCTGGTGGTCGGACGCGGTCAGGCAGGGTGCCCCGCCGACGGCGCAGTCGACGTCGGCGATGACGACGCGCGACCGGCACACGATGTGGTGGTGGTCGTCGCCGACCCGTGACCTCGACACGAAGATCGGGACGCCGGCGGCGTGCGGATGCGCGCGCACCGCTGACAGCACGGCCAGCCGCGGACGGGTCCGGCGCAGCATGGCCCCGCGTCGCACGCGCTCGACGTCCGAGGTGGCCACGGTGCGCAGTATGCCCGACTTCTTACTTGACTGCATCCAGAAGCCGGATGGCGCGCGCGGCGCGCCGCCGTTCCGGATACGACGACCTCCGGGCACCGCACGCGGTGCCCGGAGGTCGTCGCTCCGTCGGTCAGGCCTGGTCGCGTGCCGTGCGGCGCAGCCGGCTGACCCCGAGCAGGAGAGCGCCGGCGGCCAGCAGACCGCCGCCCAGGGACAGGACGCCGGTGCTGTCGTCGCCGGTGACCGGCAGCTCCGGGTCGTCCTTGCCGTCGTGCCGGTGGTCGAACTTGCCGCCCCGGATGCAGACGGTGGCGGTCGCCGGGTTGGAGACGACCTTCTTCTTGTCGTGCTCGCCGGTCGCGTAGGCGGTGTTGACGATCTTGCCGGCCTTGACGTCCTCCCAGGTGACCACGTGCGGCTCGAGGGCGTGGCAGTCGGTGCTCGCGCCCGGGTGCAGCCAGGTCTTCTTGCAGACCACCGGTCCGGCCTTCTTGTCGTGGACGGCGATCTCCTTGATGGTCACCGTGCCGGTGTTGGTCACTCGGTAGCTGTAGAAGATCTTGTCACCCTTGGCGGCGTAGCCGTCCTTCTCGCATTTGCTGCGGCAGTCCGACTCGACGCGGGCCTTCTTGTCCAGCCACAGGCGGGCCTTCGCCCGCTCGTCCTTCGTCTTGACGGTGAAGTCGGCCTTGTTGGACATCACCTTCTTCCGGTGGAACCACCCCTTCGCCCAGGCGGTGTTGACCACCTTGCCGGCCTTGACGTCCTTCTTCGTGACCGTGTACCAGCCGGTGCAGGTGGCGCTCTCGCCCGGCTCGAGGTCGAGGCGCTTCGCGTCCTCGGCCGCCGGCCCGGAGTGACCCTTGCAGACGATGCCGGTGACCGTGTCGTCGGTGACGGTGATGCTGGTGATCGGGTGGTCCGTGCCGGTGCTCTTGTTCGTCACCGTGTAGGTGTAGGTGACCTTGTCGCCGGCCTCCAGGTCCTTGGCCGGCGTTCCGGTCTTGGTCAGCTCCAACTTCGGCTTCGGTTCCGGCTTCGGCCCGGCGACCGCGGGCGAGCCGGCCGTGAGCAGCAGGCCGCCGGCCAGCACCGCGACGGCGCCCAGTTGCGTGCCGATGCCCATCCGTCTGCGCGACGCAGATGTCGTGCTCATGTAGATCCCCCGTGTACGTGGATGGTTGGTACCGGGGGCAACGAACGCTGCCGGGACCCGTCACGTCGAGCGGGCGGGAATCCCTCGCATGGTGGACGGACCCGCCCTGGACAGCTGTCCACGGACTCAGTGATGCGCCGAATCCCGCACCCGGCAGGGGATTCGCGGGTACGGTGCGCGGAGTAAGCGGTCAGTCAGCGCCCCGCCGCGGTGACCTCCGGTGGGTCGGCCCGCGGCTACCGTCCGGCCTGCTGGCGCTGGTAGTGGCGGGCGACCCGGGCGCGGTTTCCGCAGGACGGCTTGCACCACTGCTGGCGTGCGTGCTCCTTGACGAAGTACCGCACGCAGCGCGGGGCCGGGCAGGCGCGCAACTGTGCCCGCTCGGGCCCGGCGAGGAAGTCGATGGCGGCGCGGGCCAGGGTCGCGGTGAGCCGCAGCCGTGGCTCGGCCGGGCCCGAGTGCCGGGTGAGCGTCGGCGCCGCGTCGTCCGGCCAGTGCAGTCGGGGGCTGGTGGGCAGCCGGCCGGCGGCGGCGTTGAGCTCGCGCACCGCCTCGGCCGGCGTGAGCAGCGAGGCGCGGTCGGCCCGGCTGGGCGGTTCCGGCGCGACCGCCCGGGCGAGCAGCGTGCGGACGGCCCGGCGCAGCGCGACCACGTCGAGCCGGGTCTGCTCGTCGGGCAGGTCGGCCGGCGGCGCCAGGTCGTGGTCGTAGCCGCGCAGCGGTTCGGCCTGGTCGCGTAGCCAGCGGGCGAGCCCGGCGGTCTCGGCGAGGTCGTCGGTCACGCCGCCGTTGCCGTCGTGCCGGATGGTGCCGGCCAGGGCGAGCGTGAGCTGGACAGACATCGAACCTCCGTCGTCGCGTGCCGTCTTGTGGATCTTCAGAGGGCCAGTGTAGCGTCCCTAACGCCAAGAGCGCCGCAACCCATTAGGGGGCATCGTGCTGACCATCGCGCACCTCAGCGACACCCACCTCGACGACCACCCGCGCTCGGCGGAGCGGACCGCCCGGGTCATGGACCACCTGCACAATCTGGCCCGTCCGGTGGACGCCATCCTGATCACTGGGGACATCGCCGACCACGGGCAGGTGTCCGAGTACGAGCTGGCCGGCAAGCTCTTCGCCTCGCCGCGACCGGTGCTGGTCTGCCCGGGAAACCACGACGTGCGCGACGCGTACCGCAGGGGACTGCTGGGCGAGGCCGACGGCGGCGACGGGCCGATCAACAGCCGGCACGACGTCGGCGGCGCCACCTTCCTGCTCGCCGACTCCAGCATCCCCGGCCGCGACGACGGCCACCTGGACGAGGAGACCATGGGCTGGCTGCGCGAGCAGCTCGCCTCGGTGGCGGCCGACGTCCCGGTCTTCCTCGCCTTCCACCACCCGCCGGTCGCGCTGCACCACCCGGTCATCGACGACATGCGGCTGCTGCCCGCGGACCCGCTCGCCGAGCTGGTGGCCGCCCATCCGCAGATCGTCGCCGTGCTGACCGGCCACTTCCACACGGCC
Organism: Micromonospora sp. S4605; assembly: GCF_003176715.1. NCBI lineage: Bacteria > Bacillati > Actinomycetota > Actinomycetes > Micromonosporales > Micromonosporaceae > Micromonospora > Micromonospora sp. S4605. The sequence continues at coordinate 3,950 of NZ_QGSW01000446.1, read as the reverse complement.
GCGGCGAGCACCTTCGCCGGCCGCCCGCTGCGGATCGCGCCCGGGGTGGTCTCCACCCTGCGGATGCCGTGGGAGGGCGAGGGGAGGCTGACCGACCAGCTCCAACCGCCCGGGATCGCCTTCCACGTGTACGACGACTCCGGGCTGCTGACGACCCACTACCGGGTGGTGGTCTGACCGGTGACCGGGGTGGCCATGCTGGGCTTCGCGCTTGCCGTCGCGCCGATCACGCTCACCCCCGGCACCAGCTTCGCGCTGGTCGTCTCGCGGGTGGGCGCCGGCGGCCGGCGTCAGGGCTGGTGGGTGATCCTCGGTACGGTGACCGGGATCTACCTGCACGCGGCGCTGGCCGCGGCCGGGCTGGCGGCGCTGGTGCTGCGCTCGTCGCAGGCGTTCTGGGTCGTCAAGCTGGCCGGCGCCGGCTATCTCGTCGGGCTGGGCTGCTGGCTGCTGGTCTCCGCCGCCCGCCGGCGGCCCGCCGCGCCCGAACCGCCGACCACGCGGGCCGGCTGGCGTCGGCTCGCCGGCCGGGTCCGCCATCCTTACCTGCAGGGACTGCTTGGCAACGTGCTGAATCCGAAGGCGGCGGCCGTCTACCTGACGCTGGCCCCGCAGTTCCTCGACCCGTCGCGGCCGGTGCTGGTGCCGATGCTGCTGCTGGCCACCGCGCACGCCGTGCTGCACACCGGCTGGCTGGCCGGCTGGACGGCGGTCACCGGCGCGGCCGCGCGGCTGCTGCGTACCGAACGGGTGCGCCGCGCGCTGGACCGGGTCACCGGCGGCGTCCTCGTCGGGCTGGGCGTACGGTCCGCGCTGAACTGACCGGTACCCGGCGCCGGACCTTACCGGAGGATTGACAGACCACTTTGTCGACACTGAGGATTGCCTCAGTCCACCGACCGCCACGGAACAGCCACTCGTCCACCAGATCGACGGCGCTTCCGCAACTCGGCGATGCGGGCAGCGCCGGTCCGCCGCAACCGGACACCATCACCTTCCTTTCACCGGGTCGTGACGCCGCGGGCGCGGCGCGCGACCGACGGGGCGGAGCCGCGTACCCCGGGCGGGGCCCCTCGGCCAGCTCGTTCGGTCACCCATGCCGAGAAACAGAAGGGTCGACAGATGCGTGATCCCCTAGGTCCCCGGTGGCGACGCCGCCTTCCGCTCCCCGCCGCGCTGGCCGGGGCCATGGCCGTGGTGCTGCTGGTCAGCCCGGCCTCGGCCACCGCGCCGCCGGCCGCTCCCTCGGTCGACCTGGTCCGGGTCGGCGACGAGGAGGCGAACGTCGTCGAGGTGCTGCTTGCCGACACCGCCCAGCTGGACGCGCTCGTCGCGACCGGCGTCGACCTCGACCACCACGTCGCCCGCACCGAGGACGGCGTCGTCGCGCACGCGGTCATCACGGCCAGCGAGGGCGCGGCGCTGACCGCCGCCGGGTTCCGGCTCGGCGAGGTGCTGCACCGGCCCGCCGACGCCCAGGCCCGGGTGGCCGAGCGGGCGGCGACCATCGCCGAGCACGCCGCGGACAACCGGCAGTTCGCCGCCGCCGCGTCCGACCCGACCGCGCTGGACGTCTCCGACGTCAAGATCATCCGCGCGGACTACTACACCTCCGGCACCAGCCAGATCCTGTCCGTGGAGGCGAAGTGGGCGCAGGGCCAGACGGCCAGCACGCCGCTCACCGTCGAGCGCGACAGCGGCCCGGGCACCGCGTTCGGCTCCGGCGGTACGCAGACCATCTCCCGCTTCGTCGACGCCGGCGTCTACCTGTACCACCGCGGCGCCGCGACGGTGACCACCCGGCCGGACCGCATCCGGATCACCAGCCCGACCGGTGACGTGGCCATCGCCACCGTCAAGGAGTGGCTGCCGACCCCGGGCGACGGCCCGGAGGGGCCCGGCTACCAGAAGGACTTCGTCACCAGCTACCTGACCCCCACCGAGCTGTACGCGCGGATCCACCAGCTGGCCGCCGAGTTCCCGGACCTAGCCGAGATCGTCGAGCTGCCGTACAAGACCAACGGCTACCGGCGGCACGCGCAGGCGGTGCTCGGCACCGCCACCGCCAGCCGGGTCGCGGTCGACTCGCTGGCCTGGGGCCACGAGGGCGGCAACGCCGTCTCGGTGGAGTTCGCCGACCCGGGGGCGCCGAACACGCCGCTGTCGGTGAGCGTCACCGGCTCGGCGGTGCGGGTGACCCTGGGCACCGACTCCGCCGGCGCGGTGACCAGCACCGCCGCGCAGGTGGTGGCGGCGCTCAACGCCGGCGCCGGGTCGCTGCTGCGGGCGTACACCTATCGGGGCAGCCCGGGCACCGGCGTGGTCGCGCCGGCCGCGCGGACCCAGCTCACCGACGGGCTGAGCGCGCCGGCCAGCGTCTCCCGCGAACCGCACCCGGTGTACGCGATCCGGATCGGCAAGCACCGCGACGGATCCAAGCTCGGCGTGCTGGCCTACGCCCAGGAGCACGCCCGGGAGTGGGTGCCGCCGCTGGTCACCATCGAGACCGCCGAGCGGCTGCTGCGCAACTACGGCCACGACGGGCAGACCAAGCAGCTGTTGAACAACCTCGACATCTGGATCGCGCCGTCGGTCAACCCGGACGGCGGGCACTACTCCTTCTACGACTTCAACTCGCAGCGCAAGAACATGACCAACCACTGCCCGCTGACCGGCTCGGCGGACTTCCTGGCCCGCAACTCGTGGGGTGTGGACAACAACCGCAACTACACCGAGTACAGCCTCTTCGACGGCTACTCGGGCGCGTCGTCGAGCTGCACCAGCGGCACCTACGCGGGCCCGAGCGAGCTGTCCGAGCCGGAGAACCGGAACCTGGACTGGTTGGCCGCCCGCCCGAACATCCGGTTCTCGATGAACCTGCACTCCTCCGGCAACTACTTCATGTGGTCGCCGGGTGCGTACGCGCTGCCGGACCGGGTGTCGGCGCCGCGGCCGACCCTCGCCGAGGAGTCGGCGTTCTGGGGCGCCTCCGCCCGGATCCTGAGCGCCATCAAGCGGCACCGGAACATGGCGGTCACCCCGGCGCGGACCGGCCCGATCTCCGACGTGCTCTACTCGGCGGCCGGCAACTCCGGAGACATGCTCTGGTACAAGTACGGCATCTACGCGTGGAACTTCGAGGTCGGCACGTCCTTCCAGCCGGAGTGGGAGGAGGCGCACGCCGAGGCGATGGAGTTCGCCAACGGGCTGGTCGAGCTGATGCGGGTGGCCCGGGACTTCGCCAAGGACAAGCAGCGGCCGGAGAGCACCTTGACGGTCGCGCCCAGCTCCACGCCCGGCATGGTCAACGTGACCTTCGAGACCAGTGAGCCGGCCGCGGTCTTCTACACCCTGGACCGGGCCGCCCCGACATATGCCTCCACGTTGTACGGTTCCGCCGGCATCCGGGAGGGCGGGGAGACGCTGACCGTCCCGGCCGGCACCCCGGTGCACTGGTTCTCGGTGGACTCGGCGGGCAACGTCGAGAACAACTACCGTCCGGACGGCAACGGACAGAACTACCGCAAGGGCGCAGCCGTCCTGCCGTAGGGCGCACCATCGAACATCGCGCACAGGGGGTGTGCGGGGGTTGCCGACCCCGTACACCCCCGCCGCGCCACGCGTCGGCGCGGCCGGGCGGCGCAGACGCCGATGCGGGTGAGTCGTGCCGATCAGGGGACCACGGCGTAGATGACGTTGCTGGTGCCGGGGAACAGGAACCGGAACTGTTGCCAGCCGCCCTGGCCGATGATCTGGGGGTTGGATACGTCACCGCCGCCGGTCTGGGAGGCGTCGACGTAGCGCAGGAGGCGGCCGGCCTGGTCGACGGCGTAGATGACGTTGTCGGCGCCGGGGAACAGGAACCGGAACTGTTGCCAGCCGCCCTGGCCGATGATCTGGGGGTTGGATACGTCGCCGCCGCCGGTCTGGGAGGCGTCGACGTAGCGCAG
>NZ_QGSW01000045.1:0-11666 GCF_003176715.1 Micromonospora sp. S4605 | reverse complement strand
CAGGCGGGGTCAGGCCGCCCAGCGGCATCTGGCGGCGGCCGCTCGGGAGATGGGGATGGGGATGCGGGTGACGGTGACGCCGACCTTCGAGGCGACCCTGGTCCGGTGGTCCGGCCCGGGTGGTTGGGTGTTCGCGCCCGTGCCCGAGGCGCACGCGCCGGACGCGGCCGGGCCGTTCGGCCGGGTGCCGGTGACCGCCACCGTCGACGGCCGCACCTGGTCGACCAGCGTCTGGCGCGACCGGAAGGCCGGCTGGCTGCTGGCGGTGCCGGCCCGGATCCGCGCCGGCAAGGACGACGGCGACGTGGTGACCGTGGCGGTCGAGGTGGACCGGGCCCGGATGTGAGCCCCAGTGACCGCTCAGAACGGCCGGCGCACGGCCCGGCGCCAGCCGACGGATTCCGGTGGCTGGGCCGCGGCTCCGGGGCCCTCGGCGCCCGCCCACCGCCGGATCGCGGCGCGGGCGCGCCGGCCCGGCGTGTCCCGCCGGGCACCCGTTAGCGGGCCCCAGTAGGGTGTCGAACACACGTACTGCTGACGGCTGGGGGAGGAGGCGGCGTGCGGGTGCTGGGCGTCGACCCGGGGCTGACCCGGTGCGGGGTCGGCGTGGTCGAGGGGCTGCCGGGGCGGCAGTGCACCCTGGTCGCCTACTACGTCGTCTACACCGACCCGGCCGACGAGTTGCCGGTGCGCCTGCTGCACCTGGACCGCTCGCTGACCGACCTGGTCGCCGAGCACCGGCCGGACAGCGTCGCCGTGGAGCGGGTGTTCAGCCAGCACAACGTCCGCACGGTGATGGGCACCGCCCAGGCCAGCGGGATCGCGGTGCTGGCCGGGGCGCGCGCCGGTCTGCCGGTGCAGACCTACACCCCGAGCGAGGTGAAGGCCGCGGTGACCGGTTCCGGTCAGGCGGACAAGGCACAGATGACGGCCATGGTCACCCGGCTGCTGCGGCTGCCCGAGCCGCCCCGGCCGGCCGACGCCGCCGACGCCCTCGCGCTGGCCATCTGCCACGTGTGGCGCGGCGGCACGCGCTCCAAGCTGGCCGCCGCGGCCGACCGGGTACGACGAGGAGGGAGGGCCAGGTAGTGGGATCCCTCTCTTCCGGCGCGATCGACTTGCGAGAGGTCGCCAAGCCAATGGCGGCGAACCAGACTGCCAGATCCGGTCGCGACATCCTGAGGTACCCGGCGGCTCACGGCGGGCTGCGAGACGATCGTTGTCGATTTGGAATCGTCGTCGCCGCGGCGGGACTCGGTGAAAATCTTTTGGCGATTTTGCGCGGCTCTTCGGGTCGCCGGGACGGGCTGCGGCCCTACGACAGGGAACCTTCAAGGGGCGACCTGGCGATAGGTGGTAAGCAGTGAAGGTCACCCGGATAGCCTGCTCAACCCGTCTGAACCCGGGTAAGTACGCCGCCCTGTTGGAGCAGGCCCGCCGGCTTGGTCGGGTGCGTAGCGAGGTGTGGCAGCGCTACGGCTCGATCAACGGGGTCGGGTCCGGGTTAAGAGATCGGCAGGTGCGGGACTGGTGGCTGGTTGATGGCACGCATCAGCGGTTCGGTGTGCTGGCGAATGCGTGGAAGGAGACTGTCCGCGACGCCATGGCTGACATGACGGCGAACATGGCGGCCGCCAAAGTTAATGTGCGGCGGGCAATCGTGCGGCGTACGGACGATCCGGCCGAGCGCAAGCGGATGCTCACCGCGTTGAAGAGCGACCGGTGGGCGGGTGATCCGTTCCTGGCTCGGCAGATGCGCAAGCACTGGAAGCGCGGCAAGAACTGCACCCATGATCAGATCGTGGTGCGCGCCGACCAGCACCACACGGTCGCTGATGGGCGCGGCCGGCTGTGGCTGGCGGTCCCTGGTCTGGAACGCCGAAGGATGGTCAGGATTCCGCTGTCGACGACGGTCGCTCCGACGGGCACGTTGCGGTTGATCCTGCGCGGCGGGCGGGTCGAGGTGCACTACCAAATCGACGCGTCGCAGTTGCGGTCGTCGCAGCGGCCGTGTGGCGACCGGATGATCGGTGTCGACAAGGGTTACACCGAAGCTCTGACCGACTCCGAGGGCGAGCAGCACGGCGTCCGCCTCGGCAAGCTGTTGGCCGTGGAGTCGGACCGGGTGAAAGAGCGCAACCGCCGGCGCGCGAAGCTGCGCTCGGTAGCCAACAACGCCGCACGCCGAGGTGACCACGCGAAGGCGCACCGGATCACGGTCAACAACCTGGGCTCCGTGAAGCGGGACCGGCGTGCCGCCCGCCACCGGGCGCAGGTCCGTACGGAGATCTTCACCGCCGTGCACCGGGTGGTCGACAAGGCCGCCACCGTGGTCGCCGAAGACGTGACCAAGACATTCACCGGGCGCAAGACGCTCGGCAGGAACGTCAACCGGCGCCTCGCCGCGTGGACCAAGGGAGTCACCGCCGAGGCGCTAACGAACGTGTCGGAGCGCAGAGGTTCTGTGCTCGTTCACGTCAACGCCGCCTACACCTCACAAGCCTGTCACCGCTGCGGCCGGCTCGGCCGACGTAGCGGTGACAGGCTTCACTGCACCTCGTGCGGGGTGGTGTGGCAGGCCGACGTGAACGCCGCGATCAACATCCTGCACCGAGCCGGCGACCCCGACATCGCCCTGCACACCCCACACCACAGGGTGAAGCAGATCCTGCAGGACAGGACCGATCGCCACCGGACCAGACTGCCGGTCCAGGACTCCAGCCCGACCAACCTCGGGCGGAGAGCGAAACATCCGAACCGCACAACAACGAGCCACTAGTAGGAAGCAGGAGCGAGATGATCGCCAGCGTGTGCGGCGTGGTGACCGCGACCGGTCCGGATCAGGCGGTGATCGAGGTCGGCGGGGTCGGGCTGGCGGTGCACTGCGCCCCGGCCACGATCGCCGACCTGCGGGTCGGCCAGCCGGCCCGACTGGCCACCAGCCTGGTCGTCCGGGAGGATTCGCTCACCCTCTACGGCTTCGCCGACGACGACGCCAAGCAGCTGTTCGAGCTGTTGCAGACGGCCAGCGGGGTCGGCCCCCGGCTGGCCCAGGCGGTGCTCGCCGTGCACACCCCGGACGCGGTCCGCAAGGCCATCGCCAACGCCGACACCGCCGCGCTGACCCGGGTGCCGGGCATCGGCAAGAAGGGCGCCGAACGCCTGGTGCTGGAGCTGCGCGACCGGATCGGTCCGGTGCCGGTCGGCGCCGACGGCGCGGCCGGGGTCACCGGCGGGGCCTGGCCCGAGCAGGTCCGCCAGGCGCTGGTCGGGCTCGGCTGGACGGCCGCCCAGGCCGACCAGGCGGTGGCCGCGGTGGCGGAGACCGTGGACGGGGACACCCCGCCCGTGCCGGTCCTGCTCAAGCAGGCCATCCGGCTGTTGGGCCGGACCCGATGACCGGTCCCGACGGCGGCCTGGTCTCGGCGTACGTCAACGACGCGGAACGGGACGCGGAGGCCAGCGTCCGGCCGAAGCGGTTGGACGAGTTCATCGCCCAGCACCGGGTGCGTGACCAGCTCGACCTGCTGCTCAAGGGCGCGATGCGCCGCGGCAGCCCGCCGGATCACATCCTCCTGTCGGGGCCGCCTGGCTTAGGTAAGACGACGCTCGCCAACATCGTCGCCGCCGAGCTGGGCTCGGGCATCCGGGTGACCAGCGGCCCGGCGATCGAGCGCTCCGGCGACCTGGCGGCGATCCTGACCAGCCTCGCCGAGGGCGACGTGCTCTTCATCGACGAGATCCATCGGATCGCCAAGCCGGCCGAGGAACTGCTCTACAGCGCCATGGAGGACTTCCGGGTCGACGTGGTGGTCGGCAAGGGCCCGGGCGCCACCGCCATCCCGCTGGACGTCGAGCCGTTCACCCTGGTCGGCGCGACCACCCGGTCCGGCCTGCTGACCGGGCCGATGCGGGACCGGTTCGGCTTCGTCGCCCACCTGGACTTCTACTCCCCGGCCGACCTGGAGACGCTGCTGCACCGCTCGGCGCGGATCCTCGGCGTGCCGATCACCGACGACGGCGCCGCCGAGATCGCCGGCCGGTCCCGGGGCACCCCCCGGATCGCGAACCGGCTGTTGCGGCGGGTCCGCGACTTCGCCGAGGTCCGGGCCGACGGCGTGGTCACCCTGGAGACCGCCCGGGCGGCGCTGACCGTGTACGACGTCGACGCGCTCGGCCTGGACCGGCTGGACCGGGCGGTGCTGACCGCGCTGGTCGACTCGTTCCGGGGCGGCCCGGTCGGCCTCTCCACGCTGGCCGTGGCGGTGGGGGAGCAGCCGGACACGGTCGAGGAGGTGTGCGAACCGTTCCTGGTGCGGGCCGGCCTGCTGGCCCGTACGCCCCGGGGGCGGGTGGCCACGGAGGCTGCCTGGCGGCATCTGGGGCGTACGCCGCCGAATGGTACATTTGGCACCGATGCCCCTCCCGCGCCCGATCTGTTCTCCGTACAGCCCGATCAGCCGTGATGCGAACGTGATCTGTGCCGCATTCGGCGTTCCCAGGTGCAGGGATTAGACTCGCCGCGGTCTGTACAGGACGTGAGAATCCGCCTCCGCTCCGGCGCCCCTCGTGCCGAGTCGGAGGCCAATGGGAAGGTCTGTAACCGTGCTTTATGCAGCATCGGGCGGCGGAGGTGCCGGCGGTCTCACGCCGATCCTGATGATCGTCCTGCTCTTCGGCGTCATGTACTTCATGATGATCCGCCCTCAGCAGAAGCGCCGCCGCGAGGCGGAGGCGATGCAGCGTGCCCTCGCCCCGGGGGACGAGGTGGTCACCATCGGCGGGCTCTACGGCACGGTCACCGGCGTGGACGACGACACCGTCCTGCTGGAGGTCGCACCCGGTGTGCAGACCCGGTACGCCCGCCCGGCGATCGCCCGGGTGGTCACCCAGGCGGAGCGCCCGGTCGAGGAGACCGTCGAGGACGCGGACGCCGTCAAGGAGTGAGTCCGTCCGCCCCGCTCGGGGTGGGGCCGCCGCGCGCCGGTGCGCCACGCCGGGGTGGGCCGGCGAACGTGACGTGAAAACTGGATAGTCGGGTCGACGCCGGGCGTCGGCACGTACCGTGACCGGTCGGCGCCTGCCGGCCGTAGCGGCGGCGTGCCGGCCCGGTGCCGACCCCTCAGGCCCGTCGGCCGGAAACTCCGGCCCGACACCCGCCGCCGCAGCCCGGCGGCGCGACCGTTACAGGGAGACAGGACAGCCGTGGCACCACCTCAGGGACAGATGCGCCCCGGACGGCAGTTGGCCGTGCTCGGGCTCATCTTCGTCGTCCTCTACCTACTGGTGTTCTTCTCGGGCGGCGCCAGCGGCGGCTTGAAGGACCGGCTCGAGCCTCGGCTCGGTCTGGACCTGGTCGGCGGCACCCGGCTGACGCTGGAGGCGACCAACACCGTCGACGGCCGGGCCCCGACGGCGGAGAACCTGGAGGAGGCCCGCCAGATCATCGAGAGCCGGGTCAACGCCTTCGGCGTGGCCGAGGCCGAGGTGGTCACCGAGGGCAACCGCAACATCGTGATCTCCCTGCCCGGTGAGAACCGGGACCTGACCGAGGTTGGCAGCGCGGCCGAGCTGCGCTTCCGCAAGCTGCTCAAGGCCGCCGACGGCAGCGGCGCGGTCGCCGCACCGGCGGCCACCCCGACCCCGTCGGGCACCGCCAGCCCGGCACCGTCCGGCAGCGCCGCGCCGACCCCGTCGGCCAGCGCGCCGGCCGCGACCAGCTCGCCGAGCGGTGGCCAGGGCGGCTCCGCCCCGGCGCCGAGCGCCACCGCGACCCCGTCGGCCACCCCGAGCGCCGCCGCGCCGTCGCCGAGCGCCAGTGCCGCCCCGGTGCCGCAGGGCATCGAGGAGCAGCGCAAGGCGGTCGAGCAGAAGGTCGGCGCCGCCGCCTGGGCCGCCGCGAACGGCCTGCAGGGCCCGGCCGACCTGAGCACCGACCCGACGCTGGCCGAGAAGCTCAAGCCGTTCGCCTCGCTCACCCCGCGCGAGGTCGCGGTGCTGCCGGCGACCATGCAGTTCAACGTGCCGCAGATCAGCTGCGCCCAGCTCGACGACCGGCCGCCGGCGTCGATCTCCGACCCGAACCAGCAGGTCGTGGCCTGTGAGGACGGCGCCGCGAAGTACCTGCTCGACGTGGCGAAGGTGCTCGGCACCGACGTCAGCGACGCCAACGCGGTGCTCGACCAGACCAGCGCCTGGGTGGTCAGCCTCGACTTCACCGGCGGCGGCCAGGAGAAGTGGACCAACCTCACCCGCGAGGCGTTCAACAACGAGGGCGGCGCCTGCGACGCGACCGCGCTGGGCCCGGACGGCAAGTGCCGGGTCGCCGTGGTGCTGGACAACGAGATCGTCTCCTCGCCCGAGATCCAGGGCGTGCTGACCGGCAACTCGCAGATCACCGGCAGCTTCAACCAGAAGGACGCCAGCGAGCTGGCCGGCCAGCTGCGCTACGGCGCGCTGCCGGTGACCTTCGAGGCGCAGGAGCAGCAGAACGTCACCGCCACCCTGGGCGCCAGCCACCTGCGGGCCGGTCTGCTCGCGGCCGGCATCGGCATGCTGCTGGTCATCATCTACTCGTTCTTCTACTACCGCCTGCTCGGCTCGGTGATCTTCCTGAGCCTCATCCTCTCGGCGCTGCTGGTCTTCGGCGCGCTGGTGGTGCTCGGCCGGCAGATCGGCTTCACCCTCACCCTCGCCGGCATCGCCGGCATGATCGTCTCGCTCGGTGTGGCGGCGGACTCGTTCGTCATCTACTTCGAGCGGCTCAAGGACGAGATCCGGGAGGGGCGCAGCCCGCGCAGCGCCGTGCCGCGCGCCTGGATCCGGGCCCGGCGGACGATCATCTCGGCGAACGCCATCACCCTCATGTCGGCCGTGGTGCTCTACATCGTCTCGGTCGGCACGGTGAAGGGCTTCGCGTTCGCCCTGGGTCTGGCCACCGTGCTGGACCTGGTCGTGGTCTTCCTGTTCCGCCACCCGATCATGACGATGTTCGCCCGGACCCGGGCGTTCCTGTCCCCGCGGGTCAGCGGACTGGGCCGGGCGCTGCCGGCCCGGACCCAGCAGGCCACGCCCCGCAACCCGCGTGCCAAGGAGGCCTGAGATGGCTGGAAGTGGTCTGGCGAGTCGCCTCTACCGGGGCGAGGCCGGTCTCAACATCATCGGCCGGCGTAAGCTGTGGTTCACCGTCGCCGGCGCGCTGATCCTGATCGCGGTGCTCAGCGTCTCGCTGCGCGGCTTCAGCCTCGGCATCGAGTTCGCCGGCGGCAACTCGTTCCAGATCCCGGCCAGCGTGGGCACGCTGGAGCGGGCCGAGGAGCAGGTCGACGAGGCGCTCGCCACGGTGGGCGACGGCGCCGAGGTGGTCACCGCGCAGAAGGTCGGCGGCACCGGCGGCGACTTCTACGAGATGCGTACCACCCAGCTCAGCGCCGAGCAGGCCAACGAGGTCAAGGCCGAGATCGCCCGCGAGTTCGGCATCGACCCGGCGCAGATCAGCGGCAACCAGGTCAGCGAGGCGTGGGGCAGCCAGGTCACCGAACGGGCGCTGCTCGGTCTGCTGATCTTCATCGCGGTGGTGATGGTCTACCTGATCCTGCGCTTCGAGTGGCGGATGGCGGTCGCCGCGGTCGCCTCGCTGGTGATGAACCTGATCCTCACCGCCGGTATCTACTCGCTGGTCGGCTTCGAGGTCACCCCGTCGACGATCATCGGGTTCCTGACCATCCTCGGTTTCGCGCTGTACGACGTGGTGGTGGTCTTCGACAAGGTCCAGGAGAACACCCGGGGCATCACCGCCAGCAACAACCAGACGTACGGCGAGGCGGCCAACCTGGCGATCAACCAGAGCCTGATGCGGTCGCTGAACACCTCGGTGGTCGCCCTGCTGCCGGTCGGTGGTCTGCTCTTCATCGGTGCCGGTCTGCTCGGCGCGGGCACCCTGAAGGACCTCGGCCTGGTGCTCTTCGTCGGTATGGCGGTGGCCTTCCTGACCTCGATCCTGCTGGCCACCCCGCTGCTGGTGCTGCTGAAGAACAACGACCCGCGGATCCAGGCGCACACCAAGCGCGTCCTGGCCCGCCGGGGCGCCATCGAGCGGGGCGAGATCACCCCGAAGGGCGCGCCGCGGACGGGCACGGAGACCGCCGCGGCGGTCGACCCGGAGGCGGCCGCGCTGGCCGGCGCCGCGCCCAAGGTGGGCGCCCGACCGGTCGGCAAGCGGTCCGGCGGCACCGCCCGGGGCGGGCGGCCGGCCGGTGGCGGCGGCAACCGGCCGGGTGGAAAGCGGCGCTGAGCAGCGCCGGGGACACCCGGTAGCAGACGACCCGACGGCGTCCTTCATGCTGTGCGAGCAGCACGAAGGACGCCGTCGTCGTGGAAGGGACACAGAACTGCCGTGACGGAGACCCACAGCACCGGGCTACGCGGGGACAGCGGGCTGGACGCCGCGCGACTGGTGGCCAGCCGGGTGCTCGACGTGCCCGATTTCCCCAAGCCCGGTGTCGTGTTCAAGGACCTGATGCCGCTGTTCGCCGACGGTGCGGCGTTCCGCGAGGTGGTCGACCGGATCATCGCGTACCACGGGCCGGAGTCGTTCGACGCGGTGGTGGGGATGGAGGCGCGCGGGTTCGTGGTCGCCGCCGCCATCGCGTACGCGACCGGGGTGGGCGTGGTGCCGGTCCGCAAGGCCGGCAAGCTGCCCCGCGCCGTGCACTCGGCGTCGTACGAGCTGGAGTACGGCGAGGCCACGCTGGAGGTGCACCAGGACGCCTTCACCGCTGGGCACCGGGTGCTGGTGGTCGACGACGTGCTCGCCACCGGCGGCACCGCCGCGGCCACCCTGGAACTGGTGGAGCGGGCCGGGGGCACGGTGGCCGGTTTCACCGTGTTGCTGGAGTTGGGCTTCCTCGGCGGCCGGGAGCGGCTGGCGCCGCGTCCGGTCCATGCCCTGCTGACCGTTTGAGCTCTCCGGCCGTCGGACGGATCCGGTGCGGCCCGTCCGGCGGAGCGGCGGGGTACCGTGCGTGCGGGTAGCATTGCCCTTTGCTGACCGGGCGGTGGACCGTCCGGGTGGCGCGAGACCAGGCCGGCCGGCGCACGGTCGGTGTACTTCCGGCGAGCGGTGAGGAGGCCGGTGTCCCACGATGTCGTCCCTCCGGTGGAGGGCACGGTGCACCCGACAGGCGACGCGGACGGCTCGGTGACCGGTCGGAACGGTGACGCTTCGGCCCGGGTGACGGGCTCTGGCAACGGCTCCGGCCCGGCCGAGGGCGTACGCGCCGGCGCGGCCCGGACCGAGGGCGCCCGGCCGGGGGCGGACGCGGTCGTGGTCCCCTTCCCGACCGACGTCGGCGAGCCCGCGCCCAGCGCCGGGTTCGCGCTCTCCAACGCGCCCACCGGCCGCCGGGTACGCGCCCGGCTGGCCCGGTTCAACGCGCCCTGGCAGTCCTCGCAGGTCAGCGAGGTGCTGGAGCCGCTGATCTCGACCCACCGGGAGAACCACCCGAAGGCCGACGCGCGGCTGCTGCAGCGTGCCTTCGACACGGCGGCCCGGTGGCACTCCGGGCAGTACCGCAAGTCGGGCGACCCGTACATCACCCACCCCCTCGCGGTGGCGACCATCCTGGCCAACCTCGGGATGGACACCACCACGCTGGTCGCCGCGCTGCTGCACGACACCATCGAGGACACCGAGTACACCCTCGACCAGATGCGCGCCGACTTCGGCGGCGAGGTCGCGCTGCTGGTCGACGGGGTCACCAAGCTCGACAAGGTCAAGCTGGGCGACGCGGCGAAGGCCGAGACGATCCGCAAGATGGTCGTGGCGATGGCCAAGGACCCGCGGGTGCTGGTGATCAAGCTGGCCGACCGGCTGCACAACATGCGCACCCTGACCTTCCTGCCCCGCCCGAAGCAGGAGCAGAAGGCCAAGGAGACGCTGGAGATCCTCGCCCCACTGGCCCACCGGCTGGGTATGAACACCATCAAGTGGGAGCTGGAGGACCTCGCCTTCGGCACGCTCTTCCCGAAGCGGTACGAGGAGATCAACCGCCTCATCGGGGAGCACCAGCCGCAACGCGAGGCGCTGCTGCGCCAGGTCACCCAGAAGGTCCAGACCGACCTGAAGGCCGCCAAGATCAAGGCGGAGACCACCGGCCGGCCGAAGCACCTCTACTCGATCTACCAGAAGATGATCGTGCGGGGTCGCGACTTCAACGACATCTACGACCTGGTCGGGGTGCGGATCCTGGTCGACACGGTGCGGGACTGCTACGCGGCGCTGGGCGTGATCCACGCCAACTGGCAGCCGGTGCCGGGCCGGTTCAAGGACTACATCGCGATGCCCAAGTTCAACATGTACCAGTCGTTGCACACGACGGTCATCGGGCCCACCGGCAAGCCGGTGGAGATGCAGATCCGCACCTACGCGATGCACCGCACCGCCGAGTTCGGCATCGCCGCGCACTGGAAGTACAAGGAGCACAAGGGCACCCAGATCGTCGGCCCGCCGGCGCACATCGACGAGATGACCTGGCTGCGCCAACTGCTGGACTGGCAGCGGGAGGCGGCCGACCCGAGCGAGTTCCTCGACGCGCTCCGGTTCGACCTGTCCAGCCAGGAGGTGTACGTCTTCACTCCGAAGGGTGACGTCATCCCGCTGCCGACCGGCTCGACGCCGGTGGACTTCGCGTACGCGGTGCACACCGAGGTCGGGCACAAGTGCATCGGGGCGCGGGTCAACGGCAAGCTGGTGCCGCTGGAGTCGACGCTGTCCAACGGCGACGTGATCGAGATCTTCACCTCGAAGTCGGACACGGCGGGCCCGACGCAGGACTGGCTGGGCTTCGTCAAGAGCCCGCGGGCGCGTACGAAGATCCGCCAGTACTTCAACAAGGAGCGGCGCGAGGAGGCGATCGAGGCCGGCAAGGACGCGATCGTCAAGGCGATGCGCAAGCAGGGCATGCCGTTGCAGCGGATGCTCACCCCGGACGCGCTGATGGCGATCGCCCGGGACCTGCACCTGCCCGACGTCGCCTCGCTCTACGCCGCGGTCGGCGACAGCCAGGTCTCCGCCCAGTCGGTGGTGCAGAAGCTGATGGCCGCGTACGGCGGCGAGGAGGGCGCGGCGGAGGACATCGCCGAGACCGCCGTCGCCACCCGGCCGCCGCGCAGCCGGCAGAGCAGCGCCGACCCGGGTGTGGTGGTACGCGGGGTCAGCGACGTGTGGATCAAGCTGGCCCGCTGCTGCACCCCGGTGCCGCCGGACGCGGTCTTCGGGTTCGTCACCCGCTCCGGCGGGGTGAGCGTGCACCGCGACGACTGCGCCAACGCCGAGGACCTGCGGGCCCAGGGCGAGCGGGTGGTCGAGGTGAGCTGGAAGCTCACCAGCGCGTCGACGTTCCTGGTCGCCATCCAGGTGGAGGCGCTGGACCGGCACAAGCTGCTCGCCGACGTCACCCGGGTGCTCTCCGACGAGCGGGTCAACATCCTCTCCGCCACCGTCACCACCACCCGGGACCGGGTGGCGGTGAGCCGGTTCAGCTTCGAGATGGCCGACCCGAAGCACCTCGGGCACCTGCTGGCCGCGGTCCGCAAGGTCGACGGCGTCTTCGACGCCTACCGCGTCACCTGTCTCGTATACACATCTGACGCTGCCGACGAATAGC
>NZ_QGSW01000016.1:0-11719 GCF_003176715.1 Micromonospora sp. S4605 | reverse complement strand
AGCCTGTCCCTGTCGGCGCGACCGTCGTCCCCCTTCGACAGCGCACGGCACCCGGTCGCGCCTCGACCCGCCGCCGACGGTCGTGACCGGCGCGTTCCTGGCCGGCCTGGTCGCCGGCTACGGCGTCGCCATCCCGGTCGGCGCGATCGCCGTGCTCATCCTCGGGCTCAGCGCCCGCACCTCGTTCCGGGTCGGCGCCGCCGCCGCGCTCGGGGTGGCCACCGCCGACGGGCTCTACGCCGCCGCGGCGGCCCTCGGGGGCGCGGTGGTCGCCGGGCTGATCGCCCCGGTCGCCGGGCCGCTGCGGCTGGCCGCCGCGGTCGTGCTGCTCGCCATCGCCGCCCACGGCGCCTGGCGCGCCCTGCGACCGCCCACTCCGACCGGCGTGGCCGGCCCTCGCCGGGGTCTGGACACGCCGTCGCGGGCGTTCGCCGGCGTGCTCGCGCTGACCCTGCTGAACCCCGCGACCGTGGTGTACTTCGCGGCGCTCGTGCTGGGCCGGGGCGACGCCGCCGACCCGGACCCGTGGGCCGCCGCCCTCTTCGTGCTCGGCGCGTTCGTCGCCTCGGCCAGCTGGCAGTTGCTGATCGCCGGCGGGGGCACCCTCGTCGGGCGGATGCTGACCGGGCCGCGCGGCCGGCGCGTCACGGCCCTGGTCTCCAGCGCCCTGATCGCTGCCCTGGCGACAGCCATGCTGCTGCCTCAATGAGCCCGCCACCGGCGCCGACCCGGGGTGCCCGCCGACCCGGCGTCGGCTGTCAGCCGGCGTAGCCGGGGGACATCGCCGCGGCCAGGCGCAGGTGGGCGGCGGCCCGCCCGGTGTCGCCCTGCCGTTGGAGGGTCCGCCCCAGCAGCAACTGCACGTACGAGTCGTCCGGAGTCTGCGCCGCGAGCGGCTCCAGGATCCGCAGCGCCCGGTTGAGCTGGGCGGAGTGGAAGTAGGCCCGGGCGGCGAGCAGTCGGGTGCCGCGATCGTCGCCGTGGGTGTCGAGCAGGGGCCGGAGCAGGGTGAGGGCGCCCAGCGGGTCGCCGAGGTCCAGCAGCGCCTCGGCGTGCCGGAGGCGTTCGACCTCCTCGGGGAGCTGACGCGGGCTGCGGCCGGCGGCCTCGGCCAGGAAGGCGTGGATCACCTCCGGGGGCTGCGCGCCGCCCAGTGCCGCGCCGTTCACGACGAAGGTCGGGGACGTCGCCACCCCCGCGGCCCGGCCCCGCAGCACCAGTTCCCGGACGGTGGTGTCGGCCGCACCGTCGGCGAGCAGCCGACCACCCGCCGGGAAGCCGGCCCGGCGGGACACCTCGTCCAGCACGGCCGGGAGGCTGATGTCCAGGGCGTCGACGAAGTGCGCCCGCATCACCTCCTCGGCCACCGCGTCCTGCAGTGGCGGGCCACCGGCCTCGTGGGCGAGGGCGATGAGGCGGTGGGCGTCGTGGCTGCTGGCCCGCCAGCCGGCTCCCCAGCGGGGACCGAGGCCCTCGGCGAGCGCGATGCGGGAGACGCGTTCCCGGTTCTCGCCGGGCGTGAGGTGCGGCGCGCAGCCGCGGAGGGCGGCGTCCACCATCGGGTCGCGGAGCACGTCGGCCAGGGGCTCGCCGGGGGCGGGGGCGGAGGGATCGATCCGGTACGGCCGCCAGACGACCTCGGCCGGATCGCCCGACCAGGACGCCAGCGCCCGCTCCAGCCGCCGCTTGCCGATGTACGCCCACGGGCAGACGACGTCGGCCCAGATCTCGATCCGCATGGCCGAAAGGTTACACGACACGTGTCGCATAAACTACGGGTGTCGTATAGTGTCGGGGTGAACTCCTCCGACCCCCGCGTCCGGCGGACCCGGGCCCGGCTGCGGGCGGCCGTCCTCGAGCTGGCGGCCGAGCGGGAGCTGGGCGACATCACGATCGCCGAGGTGGCCAAGCGGGCCGGGGTCAACCGCGCGACGACCTACCTGCACTTTCCCGACCTGGACGCGCTCGTCGCCGACGCGATGGAGGAGGCCGTCGCCCAGGTGGCCCGCGCCGCGGCGCTCTGCCCGCTGGACGCCCCGCGCGACGAGCCGCCGCAGCCGCTGCGCGACCTCTTCGACACCGTCGCCGCCAACGCGGTTCTCTACCGCAGGATGCTGTCCCCGCACGGCAGCGCCCGCTTCGCGGCGGGCCTGCGCGACCGGCTCGCCGCCGAACTGCGGCACAGCCTGGCGGGGCGGGCGCGTCCCCGAAGGGTGGACGAGGTGCCGGTGGACGTCCACGCCGCGTACCTCGCCGGCGCCCTCACCGGCGTCATCGCCGCCTGGACGGCGGCGCAGGCCCCGGCCGGCGCCGGCGAGACGGCACTCGCGACGTGGCGGTTGCTCCGTGGTTGATCCGGTCCGCGTACCCAGGCGCACGTCATTCGGGAGGTTGCCGTGGTCGGCAGGCCGGCGGTAGGTGGAGGTCGGTGGGTCGAGGTGGACCCGGGTCGGGTGAGCCGCTGGGTCGACGGCTTCGCCGACCGGCACGGTTCGCCCGTCACCACCGTCGAGGCGTACGGCCTGCGGCTCGCCGCTCCAGACGGCGCGACCGCCGAGCTGCACACCCCACCCGGCGCCCCGGCCACCGCCGACCTGCCCGGGTTCGTGGCCGCGGCGACCGCGTCCCGCCGGATCGGCCTGCTGCTCGCCCGTAAGGGCGCGGTGGCGGTGGGTGTCGCCGCGGGGAAGGAGCTGCTGGTCTCCAAGGTGGACACCCGCTACGTGCAGGGCCGCACCGCCGCCGGGGGCTGGTCCCAGCAGCGCTTCGCCCGGCGACGCGACAACCAGGCGAAGGCGGCGCTGGCGGATGCGGCGGAGCTGGCCGTACGGCTGCTGCTGCCGGCGGCGTCGACGCTGAGCGCGCTGGTCTGCGGCGGCGACCGGCGGGCGGTGGACACCGTGCTCGCCGACCGGCGGCTCGCCCCGCTGGCCGCGCTGCGCGCCGAGCGGCTGCTCGACGTGCCCGAACCCCGGCACGCGGTACTGGTGGGCGCGATCGACGCCGCCCGGGCGGTGCGGATCCTGGTCCGCGACCCCGAACCGGCCTGACCAGTCCTCCGCCGGCCGGCGTCGCCATTCCGGGCCCCGGACAGGCCGACGGCCGGCGGGCTCGCGCCCACCGGCCGTCGCGCGACGGTTTCCCGGCCGCTCAGAGCGCGCCGCCGAAGGTGTCGCAGGACTTCGGGTCGCCGGTGGAGTAGCCCCGGGTGAACCACTCCTTGCGCTGGGCCGAGGAGCCGTGGGTGAACTCCTCCGGGTTCACCGGCCGGTTCGCCCGCTCGGAGATGGCGTCGTCGCCGATCTTCTCCGCGGTGTCGATCGCCTGCGCGATGTCCTGCTCGGAGATGCTGGTGAAGATCTTCTGGCCGCTCTCGTCGGCGGTGCCGGTGGCGTTCTTGGCCCACGCGCCCGCGTAGCAGTCGGCCTGCAGTTCGAGCTTCACCGACAGGGCGTTCGCGTTGTCCGGGTCGCGCTGCTGCTGGCGGCGCATCTGCGCCTCGGTGCCGAGCAGGTCCTGCACGTGGTGGCCGTACTCGTGGGCCAGCACGTACGGCTGGGCGAACTCCCCCTCCGCGCCGAGCTGGTCGGCGAGCACCCGGTAGAAGGTCAGGTCGATGTAGACCTGGTCGTCGGCGGGGCAGTAGAACGGGCCGACACCGGAGTCGGCCTGGCCGCAGGCGGTGCTCACACCCTGGCTGAAGAAGACGGTCTTCGACGGGCGGTACTGCTCGCCGAACGCCTCCGGCAGCGCGGTCCGCCAGTACGCCTGGATCGAGTTGACGTAGAGGGTGTTGCGGCAGTCCAGCTGCTGGAGTGCGTCGTCGGCGGAACACTTCTGCTCCAGCGAGGTGTTGTCGCCCTGCTCGCCGCCGCCGTTGGTCGCGGCGTTCAACCCGAAGCCGCCGCCGACCAGGGCGATCAGCACGGCGACGATGACGCCGACGAGGCCGCCGCGGCCGCCACCGATCGGGATGGGGATGCCGCCCAGCCCGCCGCCTCCGCCGGACCCTCGCCGGTCGTCCACCTGGCTGGTGTCGATCCGCGCGTTCTCGTTCAGCTCCATGTCTACCCCGATCACCGATTTGATCCGTCTTGGTGGTTGCGGTACCGGACCGGGTCCGGACGCCGATTCCGGTACCCGATGATCTTGGTCGGTAATCCGGCGGAGCCTCCGGGCGCGCCCCGGTACACTTGCCGCGTGCTGCTCTGCGAAGGCTGAACCGCCCCGCGCCGACGGTCCCTCCGGCCCGCCGGCGCTCTCGCGTGCCCTGAGTCAGCCCTTCCAGACCCCGAGAGCGAGTACCTCGAGATGATCACTGCCACCGGCCTGGAGTTGCGTGCCGGCGCCCGGATCCTGCTGTCCGACACCACGCTGCGGGTGCAGCCGGGCGACCGGATCGGCCTGGTCGGCCGCAACGGCGCCGGCAAGACCACCACGCTGAAGGTGCTGGCCGGCGAGGGGCAGCCGTACGCCGGGCAGATCGACCGGCGCAGCGCCATCGGCTACCTCCCGCAGGATCCGCGCACCGGCGACCTGGACGTCACCGGCCGGGACCGGGTGCTCTCCGCCCGCGGCCTGGACGTGCTGATGGCCCAGATGAAGGAGATCGAGGCCAAGCTGGCCGACGGCGCGGACGAGAAACTGGTCCGCCGCTACGGCACGCTGGAGGACCAGTTCGCCTCCCTCGGCGGGTACGCGGCCGAGGCGGAGGCCGCCCGGATCTGCGCCAACCTGGGCCTGCCCGACCGGGCGCTCGCCCAGACCATCGGCACCCTCTCCGGCGGCCAGCGCCGCCGCATCGAGCTGGCCCGGATCCTGTTCCGCGACGCCGGCGAGAACGGCGGCGGCATCCTGCTGCTGGACGAGCCCACCAACCACCTCGACGCCGACTCGATCACCTGGCTGCGCAGCTTCCTCGCCAACCACAAGGGCGGCCTGATCGTGATCAGCCACGACGCCTCGCTGCTCGAGGCGGTGGTGAACAAGGTCTGGTTCCTGGACGCCACCCGCTCGGTGGTGGACGTCTACAACCTGGGCTGGAAGGCGTACCTGGCGCAGCGGGAGACCGACGAGCGGCGCCGCCGCCGGGAGCGGGCCAACGCCGAGAAGAAGGCCGGCGCGCTGATGGCGCAGGCCGACAAGATGCGGGCCAAGGCCACCAAGACGGTCGCCGCGCAGAACATGGCCCGCCGGGCCGAGCGGTTGATCGCCGGCCTGGAGGAGGTACGCGTCGCCGACAAGGTGGCGAAGGTGCGCTTCCCGAGCCCCGCGCCGTGCGGCAAGACCCCGCTCACCGCGACCGGCCTGTCCAAGTCGTACGGCTCGCTGGAGATCTTCACCGACGTCGACGTGGCGGTGGACCGGGGCTCCCGGGTGGCCATCCTCGGGCTCAACGGCGCCGGCAAGACCACCCTGCTGCGTATCCTCGGCGGCCTGCTGGAGCCGGACACCGGCCAGGTCAACCCGGGGCACGGGCTGCGGCTGGGCTACTACGCCCAGGAGCACGAGACGCTGGACGTGGACCGTACGGTGCTGGAGCACATGCGCAGCGCCGCGGCCGAGCAGACCGACACCGACCTGCGCAAGATCCTCGGCGCGTTCCTCTTCTCCGGCGAGGACGTGGACAAGCCGGCCGGGGTGCTCTCCGGCGGCGAGAAGACCCGGCTGGCCCTGGCCACGCTGGTCTGCTCGGGAGCGAACGTGCTGCTGCTCGACGAGCCGACCAACAACCTCGACCCGGTCAGCCGGGAGCAGGTGCTCGACGCCATCGCCCGCTACCCGGGGGCGATCGTGCTGGTCACCCACGACCCCGGCGCGGTCATGGCGCTCAAGCCCGACCGGGCCATCCTGCTCCCCGACGGCGACGAGGACGCCTGGTCCGACGACCTCCTCGAACTCGTCGAACTCGCCTGACAGCGACCCACCGCCCGTCGGTGATCCGCCTGGTCGATCATGAAGTTGTTGTCGGTCGTGCCGGCGGGTCGCGACAACAACTTCATGATCGACGCGGGAGGTCAGCGGGTCAGGGTGAACAGGTGGGGGAGGACGCCGGAGGTGGTCAGGATGACCACACCGATGGCGATGAAGATGGTTGGAACCAGCCAGTGGCCGGCGCGTTCCACGAGGCGGGTCACCCGGGGGTGGTTGCCGAGCCAGGCGCCGGCCGCGCACCAGAGTGCGATCAGCACCACGAAGACCAGCAGGAACACCGCGCTGTCGGCGGGGCCCAGGGCGCGGAACACCGGCACGTAGACCGCCACGTTGTCGGCGCCGTTGGCGATCGTCACCCCGGCCACCCCGAGCGTGGAGCCGACCACCGCGGGCGCCTCGTCGTCGTCGGTGTCGAGCAGGGCCCGCACGCCAAGCGCGATGGGGAGCAGCCCGAGCAGGCCGGTCCACGGGTCGGGCACCACCAGCAGCCCGGCGGCGACCACGGCGCTGGCCGCCGCGAGCGCGCCGATGCCCAGGTACTGCCCGGCGACGATCTGCCAGCGGCGGGGCCGGCCGGTGGTGCGGGCGGCCACGAAGAACAGGGTCAGGATGACGATGTCGTCCACGTCGGTGGCCGCGAACACCACGGCCGCACCGACCGCGCTGCCGAGAAGGTCGATCACCCGGGCAGGGTAAGGCCCGGCCCGACGCGGTGCCGCCCCCGCCCGATCCGCCCGGTGCGATGCCGCCGCCGCTCGATCCGCCCGGTGCGGTGCCAGCGCCGCATCCCGGCCGTCCCGCCTGATCCCGTGCCGCCGCCGCGTCCCGCCCGATCCGCCGATGCCGGGTGGCCGGACGGCCGTCGGCGGTCACCCTATCGGGAAGCTGACATTGCTTAGCGTGTCGATTGGCGAAGAGTTGATATCTGGCGCATGATCGTTCGAGGCGGTCTAATAGGTGGGACCGTATCCGAACCGCACAGTCTGGGACGTGAGGACACAGCATGGCAGCCACGGGCACAGCCACCAGCACTGAGAAGGGTCGCCGGATCGTCGGAGCCGAGCGTCAGACGCTCGCCAAGGACCTGGTAAAGCGGTACACCTCGGGGGAGAGCATCCGGGCGCTCGCGGCCTCGACCGGCCGTTCCTACGGGTTCATCCACCGGGTGCTCACCGAGTCCGGCGTGCAGCTGCGGCAGCGTGGCGGCGCCCGGCGCCGCAAGAAGGCGTGATCCGCCCAGCAGCGTCGTCCAGCGCCGCGCCCCGGGCCGCCCGGTGACCGCCGAGGCGACCGGGGTACGGCTGGACTGCGACGGGCCCGTCGCGACTGTCACGTTGTGCCGGCCCGACGTGCTCAACGCCCAGACCCCGGCGATGTGGCGGGCGCTGAGCGACTTCGCCCGGGACCTGCCCGGTGACGTCCGCGTGGTGGTCGTCCGCGGCGAGGGGCGGGCGTTCTCCGCCGGCCTCGACCTGTCGGTGGCCGGTGCCTCCGGGCCGGGTTCGTTCGCGGAACTGGCCACCCTGCCCGAACAGGAGTGCGCCGACCGCATCGCCGAGTTCCAGGGGGCCTTCACCTGGCTGCACCGCCCGGACGTGGTCTCCGTGGCGGCCGTGCAGGGCCACGCCATCGGGGCCGGCTTCCAACTCGCCCTCGCCTGTGACCTGCGGGTCCTCGCCGAGGACGCGAAGTTCTCGATGGCCGAGGTGACCCTCGGGCTGGTGCCCGACCTCGCCGGCACGAAGCGGCTCGTCGACCTGGTCGGCTACTCCCGCGCGCTGGAGATCTGCGCCACCGGCCGGCGGCTCGACGCCGCCGAGGCGGACCGGATCGGCCTGGCCACCCTGGTCGTGCCGAACGCGGAGCTCGACGGCGCGGTGCGCGACCTCACCGCCGGGCTGCTGGCCGGCAACCGGGACGCGGTGGTCGAGATCAAGGCGCTGCTGGCCGGCGCCGGCGGTCGTTCCG
Source organism: Micromonospora sp. S4605 (assembly GCF_003176715.1). NCBI lineage: Bacteria > Bacillati > Actinomycetota > Actinomycetes > Micromonosporales > Micromonosporaceae > Micromonospora > Micromonospora sp. S4605. The sequence goes on along the minus strand of NZ_QGSW01000016.1, from coordinate 3,817 downwards.
CCGCCGAGCAGCAGCGGGCCGAACGCGAGGCGCAGACCCGCCGCCTGCGTGATCTCGCCGGTCGGGGAGAATAGTAAGGACCGTTCGGGAAGATCCGGGTTACGGCCGAGGTTGTCAGAGTCGTCGGGAGAATTGACCTGACGGTGTTGGTCAGCCCGACGACCCGGAGGTGAGCGTGTCCAACCCGATGTCCGGCGGCGGCATGGGCGGCTGGAGCATGCTCCGGTCGATGCGCAGCCGCGACGAGATCTCCACCCACCGGCTCCAGCGCGGCGTGGCCCGCCGGATCGTGGCCTTCGCCCGTCCCTACCGCCGGGACATCGTGGTCTTCCTGGTCACCGTGGTGCTCGCCGCGGTCATCGGGGTCGCCACCCCGGTGCTCGCCGGTGACGTGATCGACGCGATCAGCCGGGGCGGCGCGGAGGCGGGCTCGCTGGTCGTCCGGCTGGCCCTGGTCATCGCCGGGCTCGCGGTCGCCGACGCGCTGCTCTCCCTGGCCCAGCGCTGGTATTCGGCCCGGATCGGCGAGGGGATCATCCTCGACCTGCGCACCCGGGTCTACGACCACGTGCAGCGGATGCCGCTGCAGTTCTTCACCCGTACCCAGACCGGCGCGCTGGTCAGCCGGCTCAACAACGACGTGCTCGGCGCCCAGCGCGCGTTCACCTCGACGCTGTCCGGCGTGGTCAGCAACGTCATCCAGCTGGTACTCACCGCAGCGGTGATGTTCACCCTCTCCTGGCAGATCACCGCGCTGTCGCTGGTGCTGCTGCCGGTCTTCATCATCCCGGCGCGGCGGGTCGGCAAGCGGCTGGCCGAGATCACCCGCGAGTCGTACAACCTCGACGCCAAGATGAACGCGACGATGACCGAGCGGTTCAACGTCGCCGGCGCGCTGCTGGTCAAGCTCTTCGGCCGGCCCGACGTCGAGGCCCGCCGGTTCGCCGGCCGGGCCGAGCGGGTACGCGACATCGGCATCCAGTCGGCGATGTACTCGCGGACGTTCTTCGTGGCGATGCTGCTGGTCGCCTCGCTCGCCCAGGCGCTCACCTACGGCCTCGGCGGCTGGCTGGCCGTCACCGGGTCGGTCAGCGCCGGCACCGTGGTGACCCTCGCCCTGCTGCTCACCCGCCTCTACGGCCCGCTGACCGCGCTGTCCAACGTCCGGGTGGACGTGATGAGCGCGCTGGTCTCCTTCGACCGGGTCTTCGAGGTGCTCGACCTCGAGCCGGCCATCACGGAGAAGCCCGACGCCGTCCCGGTGCCGCGCGGCAACGGCCGGGTGGAGTTCCGCGAGGTGCGGTTCCGCTACCCGAGCGCCGCCGAGATCTCGCTCGCCTCCCTCGAGGAGGTCGCCGCGCTGGATCGTACGGTCAACGAGCCGGTGCTCAAGGGGGTCTCGTTCGCCGTCGAGCCGGGGCAGATGGTGGCGCTGGTCGGCCCCTCCGGGGCGGGCAAGTCGACGCTGTCCATGCTGATCTCCCGGATCTACGACGTCACCGACGGGCAGGTGCTGGTCGGCGGGGTCGACGTGCGGGACGCCACCCTCGACTCGCTGCGCGACGAGATCGGCGTGGTCACCCAGGATTCGCACCTGTTCCACGAGACGATCGCCGAGAACCTCCGCTACGCCAAGCCGGACGCCACCGACGACGAAATCTGGGCGGCGCTGGCCGGCGCCCAGGTCGCCGACCTGGTCCGGTCGCTGCCCGACGGCCTGCAGACCACCGTCGGCGAGCGGGGCTACCGCTTCTCCGGCGGTGAGAAACAGCGGATCGCCATCGCCCGGCTGCTGCTCAAGGCCCCCTCGATCGTGATCCTCGACGAGGCGACCGCCCACCTGGACTCGGAGAGCGAGGCGGCGGTGCAGCGGGCGCTGTCGGTGGCGCTGACCGGCCGTACCGCGCTGGTCATCGCGCACCGGCTCTCCACCGTCCGCGAAGCCGACCAGATCCTGGTCCTCGACGACGGGCGGATCGTCGAGCGCGGCCGGCACGACGAGCTGGTCGCCGTCGGCGGCCTGTACGCCGAGCTCTACCGCACCCAGTTCGCGGTGGCCGACTCGCCCACCCCGTACGCCGACGCGACCGGCCCGGAGCCGGTGACCCTGCCGATGCGCTCGTACGTGCCGGACGACGCGCTGCCGCCCGCCGCGGCGAACTGACCGGTCAGCCGGTCGCCGCGGCCCGCAGCTCGGCGAAGGCGGCGCCCAGCGTCTCCGGGGTGAAGTGCGCGTTCAGCCCGCTCGGGTTGGGCAGCACCCAGAGCCGGGCGCCGGCCAGCGGCTCCGGCTGCGGGCCGAAGCCGGCCTTCGGTCGGGCGAACCCGATCCGGTACGCGGTCACCCCGACCACGGCGACCCAGCGCGGCCGGTACCGCGCCACCTTGCCGGCCAGGATCTCCGCCCCCTCGACGAGTTCGGCGGCGGTCAGCTCGTCGGCCCGCGCGCTGGCCCGGGCCACCATGTTGGTGATGCCCAGCCCGTAGCCGGGCAGCTCGTCCTGCTCGCTCGGGTGCAGCTGCCGCGGCGTGAACCCGCCGCGGTGCAGCGCCGGCCAGAACCGGTTGCCGGGCCGGGCGAAGTGCCAGCCGGTGGCCGCCGACCACAGCCCGGGGTTGATTCCGACGAAGAGCACGTCGAGCCCGGGCGCGATGACGTCGGGCAGGGTCCGGTCCACCGCGGCCGCCAACTCCTCCCGGGTCGGCCGCCGCTGCCCGGCCGACAGCTCCTCCCGGGTGGGCCGCCGCTGCCCGGACCCACCCGCTCGGATCTCGCCCGTCGGCGGCGTACCGGTCGCGGGTCGCGTCGCGGGGCCGGGGGTCGGCGGCGCGGCCGGCTCGGGTCGTGCCCGGTCGCCGCGGCCCCGGCCCGGCCCGGTCGTCACAGGCCGCGCAGCGCGCCACCGTCGACCGGGACGGTGACCCCGGTCAGGTAGCTCGCCGCGGGGGAGAGCACGAACGCGGCCACCCGGCCGAACTCCGCCGGCTCGCCGATGCGGCGCAGCGGGATCCCCGCCTCTGCCTCGGCGCGCGCCCGGTCGGGGTCGCCGGTCGCGGCGAACAGCTCCCGGTTCCGGTCGGTCATGATCCGCCCTGGTAGCAGGCCGACCACCCGGACGCCCCGGGGGCCGTACTCGTCGGCGATGTCCTTAGCGGCACCGACCAGGCCGGGGCGCAGCCCGTTGGAGATGCCCAGTCCGGGCAGCGGGCCGCGGGCCGAGGTGGAGAGCACCAGGCCGATCGCGCCGCCGTCGGACAGCTCGGTGGCCACCGTACGCACCATCCGGACGGCGCCGAGGAAGACCGTCTCGAAGGACCGTCGCCACTGCTCGTCGCTGACCGAGGCGACGCTGCCCGGCGGCGGGCCGCCCACCGAGACCAGCGCCCCGTCCAGCCGGCCGAAGTGGTCCCGGGCGGCGGCGACCAGGCGCTCCGGGGCGGTCGGGTCGGTCAGGTCGACGGCCAGCCCGACGGCCCGCCCGGGCCCGCCGAGGCGCTCGGCGGCGGCGGCCACTCCGTCGGCGTCCCGGGCGGAGAGCACCACCCGGGCGCCGTCGGCGACGAGGCACTCCGCGGTGGCGTAGCCGAGGCCGCGGGACGCGCCGGTGAGCACGTACACCCGATCGGTCAGTCCGAGATCCATGGCTCGATCCTGCCCCATCCGGCGGCCCGCGCCACCGATGGGGCGACCGGCCGTGGGCCGCCGCCGCGAGCCGGGCCGGCGGCGCCGGTGCGGCCGGTCAGCGGCGGGCCGGACGCAGGAGGCGTACCCGGCCGGCGAGCTGCACCGCGACGGCGCCGCCGGCGCGCCCCAGCG
>NZ_QGSW01000346.1:0-11997 GCF_003176715.1 Micromonospora sp. S4605 | reverse complement strand
GACGGTGGGATGCGCTCGGCGGTGAACGCGGACCTGGCCCGGGGCGCGCAGCGGGTGGTGGTGCTGGCGCCGACGGCGGCGGCGTTCGGGCCGATGCCCCGGTTGTCGGCGCAGGTGGCGGCGTTGCGGGCGGCGGGGTCTCAGGTGGCGGTGGTGGCGCCGGACGCGGCGGCGCGGGCGGCCATCGGGCGCAACGTGCTGGACCCGGCGCGGCGGGCGGCGGCGGCGCGGGCCGGTCGGGCGCAGGCGGCGGCGGTGCGCGACGAGGTGGCCGCGGTGTGGGGTTGACCTCTACGCTCGCCGCGTCGGTGTCGAGGGTGGAGGTGCGCGGTGCTGGGTGTCGGGGACGTGGTGGCGGACTTCGCGCTGCCGGACCAGACGGGCACGGTGCGGCGGTTGTCGGAGCTGCTGGCGGCGGGTCCGGTGGTGCTGTTCTTCTACCCGGCGGCGATGACCCGCGGCTGCACCGCCGAGAGTTGCCACTTCCGGGACCTGGCGGCGGAGTTCGCGGCGCTCGGCGCGCAGCGGGTGGGGATCAGCCGCGACCCGGTGGCCAGGCAGGCGGAGTTCGCCCGGCTGCACGGGTTCGACTATCCGCTGCTGTCGGATGCCGACGGCGCGGTGGCCGAGCGGTTCGGGGTGCGGCGGCGGTTGCCGCTGGGCGCGTTGAGCACCCGGCGGGTGACGTTCGTGATCGGCACCGACCGCCGGCTGATCGAGGTGGTCCACAGTGAGCTGAGCATGACCGGGCACGCGGACCGGGCGTTGCGGGCGCTGGGTGGGTGATCCCCCGCCGCGGCGCTGTCGCAGCCGGCTGGTATCAAGGCAGGCATCAAACAGGTGTACGGAAGAGGTTGCTGATGGGTGCCGCTGGCCAGGGGTTGTCCGACGACGATGTGCGCAGCTTCCGGGAGGCGTTGGCGGCCGGCCGTAAGCCGAAGGTGGTGTTCACCGCCGCGGCGGGGCAGATCGCCGGGCAGGTCGGTCAGGTGGTGGAGCTGACCGACCCGGCGGCCTCGGAGGAGTTCGTGGTGGTGCGGTTCGGCCGCGACGAGTTGCCGTTCTCCCCGGCGGACGTGGCGGTGGCGCCACGCGGCGCCGGGCGCAAGGCGGCGGCGGAGCCGCAGCCCGAGCCGGAGCCGCCGGCCGCGCCGGCGGAGCCGGAGTTCGTGTTGGACCGGGTGCCGGCGCCGCGGCCGGCGCGGCGGGAGGAGTCGAGCGTGCAGACGGTGGAGGCGGCCAAGCCGGCGCGCCGGGCGGGCAAGGCGGCGAAGCCGAAGGGCCCGGCCGGGTTGACGGTGACCCTGGCGTACGCCGACGGCGAGTGGACGGTGGCGGCGCAGCAGGGCAGCAAGGCGCTGGCGAAGCCGTACGTGGTGAAGCCGGCGGAGGCGCTGCGGATGGTGGCGCTGGTGGACGTGCCGGGGGTGCACGAGGCGGTGGAGCAGATCCTGGCCGCCGAGCGGGCCGAGGCCGAGCAGCAGGCCGAGAAGCTGCGCGCCGAGCTGGCGGAGATCGAGGCCCGGCTGGCGGAGCTGCGCGAGGCGCACTGAGGCGACGCGGCGGCGGGGCGGGTGGCGGTGGCGCCGCCCGTCCCGCCGCCGTTTTCGCCGGTCAGGGGCGGCGCTGCCGGTGGTGGGTGAGCAGCTTGCCGAGCAGCCGGGTGAGCTGGCCGCGTTCGGTGGCGGTGAGCGGGGCGAGCAGGGTGTCCTGGACGGCGGCGAGGGTCTCCCCCATCCGGCGCAGCTCACGTTGCCCGGCCGGGGTGATGGTGATGACGTTGCGGCGCCGGTCGGCGGGGTCGGGCGCGCGCACGACGAGGTCTTTGGCGGCGAGTTCGTTGACGGTGGCGACGACGTCGCTGCGGTCGATGCCGCCGCGCCGGCCCAGGTCGGCCTGGCTGGCCGGGCCGAACTCGTCGAGCGCGGCGAGGATCCGGTAGTGGTAGCCGCGGGCGCCGATGCCGCCGAAGCCCTCGCTGACCAGCCGGCCGGCGTGGGCGGCGGTCTGGGTGAGCAGCCAGCTCGGGGTGGTACGCAGTCGGGTGGGCGTTTCCGACTCGCCGGTGTGGTCCATGGGGTGAGCCTAACCGGATTGTTGGCCGGACCCACGAACCCGCTGCCGTCGGCGCTCCCCGCGGACGTGACCTGACCGGTCGCCGGTCAGAGTGCCGCGGTCAGCCGCTCGACGACGGCGGCGGCCGGGCCGGTGGTGGCCTGCCGGTAGCCGGTGCCGGCCCACAGGTGCACCCGCTCCGGGTGCCCGGCCGCGGCGGCCGCCGCCCGCATCGCCCGGGTCAGGTGGTGCAGCTCCGGGTAGCCGAGCGGCGCGTGCGGCTCGTACCGGTCGATGAAGGCGTTGCGCAGCCCGCGCGCCGGCCGTCCGGTGAACGCGCAGGTGAGGACGGTGCCGGTGCGGGCCGGGTCGGCCAGCGCGTCGCGGTGGGTGCGGCTGGCGCCGCTCTCGTCGGTTCGCAGCAGCAGCGTGCCGACCGCCACCGCGGCCGCGCCGGCGGCGAGCAGGTCGCGCACGTCGTCGGGGCCGGCCACGCCGCCGGTGGCCAGCACGGGCAGGCCGGTCGCCGCGGCCGCGGCGCGTACCAGCGGGCCGGTGGAGACGGGCGGGGCGGGCCGGCGGGGGGTGTGGGTGCCGCTGTGCCCGCCGGCCTCGGTGCCCTGGGCGACGAGCCCGTCGACGCCGAGGTCGCGGGCGGCGCGTGCCTCGTCGGCGGAGGTCACGGTGACCAGCACCCGGGTGCCGGCGCGGCGCAGCGCGGCCACGGCCGCCGGGTCGGGCAGCCCGAAGGTGAAGCTGACCACCGGCACCGGGTCGGCGAGCAGCAGGTCGATCTTGTCGGCCCAGTGGTCGTCGTCGTGCACCGGTGCCGCGGCGGTCAGGTCGAGGCCGTACGGCTCGGCCTCGGCGGCGATGCGGTGGGCGTAGGCGCGGAAGGTGGCCTCGTCGATCTCGCGGGGGCCGGGCACGAACAGGTTCACCCCACACGGGGTGCCGGTGGCGCGCAGGTCGGCCAGGTCCGCGGCGACCGCCTCGGCGGTGCGGTAGCCGGCGGCGAGGAACCCGAAACCGCCGGCCGTGGTGACCGCCCGCACCAGCGCGGGGGTGGTGGCGCCGCCGGCCATCGGGGCGCCGACCAGCGGCGTCGCGCTGGCGAACAGGGCACGCCAGGGTTCACCGGTCACCGGCTCACCCTAGCCGCGCGTCGGCCGGCCCGCCCCGGGGAGTGGGCGGGCCGGCGCGGCCGGGGAGGTGTCAGTGCTGCGGGATGTGCGCGACGCCGATCCGCTTGCGGAACACCCAGTACGTCCAGCCCTGGTAGGCCAGCACGATCGGGGTGAACACCACCGCCACCCAGGTCATGATCTTCAGGGTGTAGGGGGTGGAGGCGGCGTTGCTGGCGGTCAGCGTGCCGGCCGCGTCCAGGGTGGACGGCAGCACGTTCGGGAACAGCGCCGCGAACAGGGTCGCCACGGCCAGGCCGATGGCCACCGCGGTGCCGGTGAACGCCCAGCCCTCCCGGCGTACCCGGGCGGCGGCGAGACCACCGAGCAGGGCGAGCGCCGCGGCGACGGCGAGCACGACGGCGGCCGCGCTGGAGCGGATGCTCAGCGTCCAGGTCAGGAAGGCCACCGCCAGCAGCGCGGTGCCGACGCCGAGGCGCACCGCGAGGGCGCCGGCCCGCTCGCGCACCTCACCGACGGTCTTCAGCGCGATGAACACCGCGCCGTGGGTGAGGAACAGCGCCGCGGTGGTGGCGCCGCCGAGCAGGGCGTACGGGTGGAGCAGGTCGAGCAGGCCGCCGACGTACTCGTGGTCGGCGTCCAGCGGCACGCCGCGCAGGATGTTGGCGAAGGCCACCCCCCACAGCACCGCCGGCACCAGCGAGCCGAAGAAGATCGCCGCGTCCCAGCGCCGCTTCCAGGACGGCTCGGGGCGCTTGTGCCGGTACTCGAAGGCGACGCCGCGGGCGATCAGCGCGAGCAGGATCAGCAGCAGCGGCAGGTAGAAGCCGGAGAAGAGGGTGGCGTACCACTCGGGGAAGGCGGCGAACATGGCGCCACCGGCGGTGATCAGCCACACCTCGTTGCCGTCCCACACCGGCCCGATGGTGTTGATCAGGACGCGGCGTTCCCGGTCGTCGCGGCCGAGCACGGGCAGCAGCATGCCGACGCCGAAGTCGAAGCCCTCCAGGATGAAGTAGCCGGTGAACAGGACGGCGACGAGCAGGAACCAGATGGTCGTGAGTTCCACGGTGGTCTCCGGTGGTCAGTAGGCGAAGGCGAGCGGGCGCTCGGCGTCGTCGTGGCTGTCGTCGATCTCGGGTGCCGGGGTGAGGTCCGGTACGCCGGCCTTGGCGTAGCGCAGCAGCAGCTTGACCTCGATCACCGCGAGGGTGGCGTAGATCAGGGTGAACGCGGTGAACGAGGTGAGCACCTCGGTCAGCGAGACGCTGCGGGAGACGCCGTCGCGGGTGAGCATCTCGCCGAAGACGATCCACGGCTGGCGGCCCATCTCGGTGAAGATCCAGCCGAACGAGTTGGCGACCAGGGGCAGCAGCGGCATGGCCAGGCCGGCGCGCAGCAGCCACCTGCTGGTCGGGGTGCGGCCCTTGCGCTGGCTCCAGAGCACCAGCAGCGCGATCGCGGCGGCGGCCAGGCCGAAGGCGATCATGAAGCGGAAGCTCCAGTAGGTGACCGGGATGATCGGGGTGTAGCTGCCGGCGCCGTACTGGGCGGCGTACTGGGCCTGCAGGTCGTTGATGCCGTGCACGGTGCCGTTCGGGTCGCCGGTGCCGAGCCAGGACAGCAGGTACGGGATCTTGATGGCGAACAGTTCCCGGCTGCCGTCGAGGCTGCCCACGGTGAGCACGGAGAAGGAGGCGGGGCTCTCGGTGGTGTAGAGGCCCTCGGCGGCGGCCATCTTCATCGGCTGCACCTCGGTCATGATCTTGCCCTGGATGTCGCCGGTGATGACCACGCCGGCGGTGGCGATCAGGGTGACCCAGGAGCCGAACTTGGCGGCGAACCGGTAGGCCGGGGTGTCGGCCGAGTCGCGGTTGCGGATCAGGTGCCACAGCGCCACCGCGACCAGCAGTGACCCGGCGACCAGGAACGCCCCGGCGATGGTGTGCGGGAAGGTGACCAGGGCGACCTTGTTGGTCAGCACCGCGAGGAAGTCGGTGAGTTCGGCGCGGCCGGTCTCCGGGTTGATCCGGTAGCCGACCGGGTTCTGCATGAACGAGTTCGCGGCCAGGATGAAGTACGCCGACAGGTTGGTGCCGATCGCGGCGGCCCAGATGGCCGCCAGGTGCAGCCGCTTGGGCAGCCGGTCCCAGCCGAAGATCCACAGGCCGATGAAGGTGGACTCCAGGAAGAAGGCGACCAGCGCCTCGATCGCGAGCGGGGCGCCGAAGATGTCGCCGACGAAGCGCGAGTAGTCGCTCCAGTTCATGCCGAACTGGAACTCCTGCACGATGCCGGTGACCACGCCCATCGCGAAGTTGATCAGGAAGAGCTTGCCGTAGAACTTGGTCAGCTTCAGGTACTTCTCGTTGCCCGTGCGGTGCCACAGCGTCTGCAGGATGGCGACCAGCACGGACAGGCCGATGGTCAGCGGTACGAAGAGAAAGTGGTAGACGGTGGTGACACCGAACTGCCAGCGGGCGACGTCCAACGCGTCCACCTGCAACCCCCAGGCTGTCATACTACGAGACGTAGTAAATACTACTGCGGGTCGTAGACGAATCGGCAGGGCCGGGGGTCCCGAACCGGACCGGGACCAATGACCTTGATCACCCCGGCCGGCCGGCCCCTGGTCACCACCCCGTCCGGCGCGGCGCGGCCCGCCCTGGCCCCCGGCGGCGGGACCGACCGTGCGACCATTGCGCGCTGATGGACACCGCCCGCTCCCCCTGGCAGCCGCCGCTGATCTGGCGCGCCGCCCAGCTGCTCGCCCGTGTCGTCGTCGCCCTGCTGGCCCGCCTGGAGGTCACCGGGAGCGTGCCGGCGCAGCTGCGGCGCGGGCCGCTGATCCTGGCCGCCAACCACATCAGCCCGTTCGACCCGGTGGTGATGGCCGCCGCCTGCCGGGCGGCCGGCGTCGCCCCCCGGATCATGGCCACCGGCGGGCTGTTCCGCGCGCCCGTCGTCGGGGCCGCGATGCGCCGCGCCGGGCACATCCGCGTCGAGCGGGGCAGCAGCGCCGTGCACCAGGCCCTCGACGACGCGGCGGCGGCGGTCGCCGGCGGCTCGGTGATCCTGGTCTACCCCGAGGGGCGGATCGGCCTGGACCCCGGCATGTGGCCCGAACGCGGCAAGACTGGCACCGCCCGGCTCGCGCTGGCCTGCGGCGCCCCGGTGATCCCGGTGGCCCAGTGGGGCGCGCACGAGGTGCTGCCCTACCGTGCTCCGAAGGGGCTGCTGCGCGGGATCGCCCGGTCCGTGCTGCGCCGCCCGGTGATCCGGGTGCATTTCGGCCGGCCGGTCGAGCTGATCGACCTCGCCCACGGCGTCCCCGGAGCGGCCCGGCGGGCCACCGACCGGATCATCGACGCGCTCACCGACGAGCTGGTCCCGCTGCGTCCCGACGAACCCGACCGACCCCGGTACGTCGATCCCGGCCGCCCGGCCGACACCAGCCGCTCCCACCGCCGCCGCCCCCCGGCCTGACCGGCTCGGCGCGGCGAGGGCGGGCTGCCGCCGCCCGGTCACCCGCGGGTCATCCGGTGCCGGCATACTGCGCTGCGTGCTGACCGCCCACCCCTACCTGGACGCGCCCGCGCCGCTGGCGTTCGCCCACCGCGGCGGGGCCGCCGAGGGCGCCGAGAACACCACCGAGGCGTTCGCCCGCGCGATCGGCCTCGGCTACCGGTACGTGGAGACCGACGTGCACGCCACCGCCGACGGCGTGGCGGTGATCTTCCACGACCCGACGCTGGAGCGGGTCACCGGCGAGCGGGGGCGCATCGCCGCGCTGCGCTGGGCCGATCTCGCCTCGGTACGGGTCGGTGGCGCCGCCGTGGTGCCCCGCCTCGACCAGGTGCTCGACGCCTGGCCGCAGGTCCGGTTCAACATCGACGTCAAGGCCGACGGCGGCGTCGACCCGACCGTGGCCACCGTGGCGCGGGCCGGCGCCGGCGACCGGGTGCTGCTCGCCTCGTTCAGCGACGCCCGGCTGGCCCGGCTGCGCGCGCTCACCGAGGGCCGGGTCGCCACCGGCCTCGGCATGCGCGGGGTGGCCCGGCTGCGGATGGCCTCGCTGCACGGCCGGCCGCTGCGGCTGCCGCCGTCCGTGGTCGCCGCGCAGGTGCCGGTGCGCTACGGGCGCCTCCGCGTGGTGGACCGACGGTTCCTGCGCTTCGCCCACCGCCTCGGCCTGCAGGTGCACGTCTGGACGATCGACGAACCCACCGAGATGCACGAGTTACTTGATCTTGGAGTGGATGGCATCATGACCGATCACGTCGGCGTGCTGCGCGACGTCTACCGCAGCCGCGGCCACTGGGCCGCCTGACCCCCGACGAGGAACCGATGGCCGAGACCGCCACCCCCACCGTGGGCGACGCCCCCGCCCCGGCGAGCACCCGCCGGGAACGCACCGGCTGGTACGTCTACGACTGGGCCAACTCCGCCTTCCAGACCACCGTCATCACGGTGTTCCTCGGCCCGTTCCTGACCACCGTCACCGAACTGGCCGCCGGCTGCGAACTCGGCGCGGACAGCTGCGACGGGTTCGTCTACCCGCTGGGCATCAAGGTCGCCGCCGGCTCGTACTACCCGTACCTGATCTCGCTGTCGGTGTTCCTCACCGTTTTCGTGCTGCCGGTGATGGGCGCGATCGCCGACCGGTCCCTGCACAAGAAGCGGCTGCTGGGCGGGGCCGCGTTCACCGGCGCCGGGGCGACCGTGGCGATGGCCTTCGTCACCGGCGACCGCTACCTGCTCGGCGGGGCGCTGTTCCTGATCGCCAACATCAGCTTCGGCGCCGCCATCGTGGTCTACAACTCGTTCCTGCCGCAGCTCGGCGGACCCGACGAACGCGACGGCATCTCCAGCCGCGGCTGGGCGCTGGGCTACCTCGGCGGCGGGTTGTTGCTGGCCGGCAACCTGGTAGCGGTCACCCTGCTCAGCGAGGACGGCAACCCGCAGCGCACGCTGGACCTGGCCCGCTGGTCCATCGTGTCGGCCGGCGTGTGGTGGGCGCTGTTCACCCTGGTGCCGCTGCGCTGGCTGCGCGAGCGGCCCACCGCCGCGGCGCTGGCCGGCGCCGGTGGCAACGTGTTCACCGACGGGTTCCGCCAGCTCGGCCGCACCCTGCGCGAGATCAAGGCGTACCCGCTGACGCTGTTCTTCCTGCTCGCCTTCCTGGTCTACAACGACGGCATCCAGACCGTCATCACCCTGGCCAGCCAGTACGGCACCGAGGAGCTGCGGCTGGGGCAGAGCACTTTGATCACCACCATCCTGCTGGTGCAGTTCCTCGCCTTCGGCGGCGCGCTCAGCCTGGGTGCCCTGGCCCGCCGCATCGGCGCCTGGAAGACCGTGCTGCTGAGCCTGGTGCTCTGGACCGGTGTGATCGTCGCCGCGTTCCGGCTGCCGGCCGAGGCGCCGCTGCCGTTCATGGTCCTCGGCGCCGCCATCGGCCTGGTGCTCGGCGGCAGCCAGGCGCTGAGCCGGTCGCTGTTCAGCCAGCTCATCCCCGCCGGCAAGGAAGGCGAGTACTACGGCTTCTACGAGATCAGCGACAAGGGCACCAGCTGGCTCGGTCCGCTCGCGTTCGGCCTGGTCTTCCAGCTCACCTCCTCCTACCGGGTGGGCCTGGTCTCCCTGCTGATCTTCTTCGTCGTCGGGTTCCTGCTGCTGCTGGCCGTGCCGATCCGCCGGGCCATCGTGGCCGCCGGGAACACTCCGCCGCGGGTGCTCTGACCGGCACCCTCCGGATCCGATCGGGTCGATCGGTTAGGCTGCCCGACCGTGACCGACGACGCCGCCGCCCTGACCTGCCTGGCCCGCCCGCTGCCCGGCCCGCACGACACGCCAGCGGGCTGCGCGGCGGCGCGCGGGGTGGACGGACGGCCACTGCACGCGGCGGCGTTGAAGTTCTTCTGGGGGCCGATGGACTGCGGAAAGTCCACGATGGCCCTGCAGATGAACTACAACCACTCCCGGCAGGGCCGCCGCGGCCTGGTCACCACCCGCATCGACCGCTCGTTGGGCCCGCGGGTCACCACCCGCATCGGCCTGACCCACGACGCGATCGAGGTCACCGACGACCTCGACCTGCGCGCGCTGGTGCGCGACACCTGGGCCGAGGGGGTCCGGGTCGACTACCTCATCTGCGATGAGGCCAGCTTCTACAGCGTCGAGCACGTCGAGCAGATGGCCGAACTCGTCGACAGCTACGACGTCGACGTGTACGCCTTCGGCCTCGCCACCGACTTCCGCTCCTGCCTGTTCCCCGCCGCGCAGCGGCTGTTCGAACTGGCCGACGAGGTGGCCCGCATCCAGGTCGAGGTGCTCTGCTGGTGCGGCCGGGAAGGGCTGCTCAACGCCCGGGTGGTCGGCGGCCGGGTGGTGCGCGAGGGCGCGCAGGTCGTCATCGGTGACACCGTCGACACCGCCGAGGTGCGCTACCAGGTGCTCTGCCGGCGGCACTACCGCGCCGGCGACCTCGGCCCACGCCACTGACCGGCCCACGCCACTGACCGGTCCGGCCACCGCCCGCCGCTGCTCAGTACGGGTCGCCGCAGACCCGCCAGCCACCGTCCTCGTTCACCACGGACAGCGTCCGCTCCTCGGTGGCGCCGCTGTCGCGGGTCAGCCGCACCGACACCGTGCCGTGCGGGCGACCCCGCCGGGTGGCCACCGACACGTCGACGATCTCGTAGTCGCTGACCACCGGCGGCGTACGCACCCAGCTGGTGAAGCCGATCTCGCTCCACCGGGTACGCGCGTCGGCGCACAACCGCTCGTACGCCCCGTCGGTGTCGCCCGCGGTCACCTGCCGCAGGAACCCGTCGGCGGTCTCCCGTACCGGCCCGCTGGCCCGGGTCACCACCTGCACGTTCCAGGCGCCCAGCCCGGCCACCCCGACGCAGCACAGGGCCACGCCCATACCGGCGAAGACCAGCCCGGCGCGCAGCGGGCGGCGCCGCCGCGCCGGCCGGCTCCACCGCTGCTCAGCGCCCACATCTGTCGACGGTAGAGAATCATCGCCGGCCGCGCGTGGGAAAGTCGCCCGTCGGCGTGCCTCACGGTTCGATCAGGCCCGCCCGGATGGCGTAGCGGGTCAGCTCCAGCCGGTCGCGCAGACCGAGCTTCTGCAACAGGTTCGCCCGGTGCCGTTCCACGGTCTTGACACTGATGAACAGCAGCCGGGCGATCTCCTTCGAGGAGTGGCCCTCGGCGACCAGCTTGAGGATCTCCTCCTCGCGCTCGGTGATGGCCCGGGCCGGCGGTTCGGCGCCCTGCGCGCTGCGCTCTAGGAAGTTGCGGATCAGCGCGTTGACCGCGCCCGGGTAGAGGAACGGCTCGTCGCGCATGGCCGCCCGGCACGCCTCCACCAGGTCCCGGTCGGCGACGGACTTGAGCACGTAGCCGTTCGCGCCGGCCTTCAGCGCCTCGAAGAAGTACTGCTCGTTGTCGTACATGGTCAGGATCAGGATGCGCAGGTCGGGCTGCTGGCGGGCCAGTTCCCGGGCGGCCTGCAGACCGGTCATCCGGGGCATGGCGATGTCCAGGATGACCAGGTCGGGGCGCTCGGTGGCGGCCAGGCTCAACGCCTCCGCCCCGTCACCGGCCTCCGCCACCACGGTCAGGTCCGGCTCGCTGTCGAGTATCAGCCGCACGCCCCGGCGGACCAGCGCGTGGTCGTCGGCGAGCAGGATCCGGGTGGTCACGAGCCACCGTCCCGCTCGGCCACCGGGACGGTCAACCGCACCTCGGTGCCGCCGCCCGGCGCCGGGCCCACGCTCAGCTGGGCGCCGATCAGCAGGGCCCGCTCGCGCATGCCCCGGATGCCGGTGCCCTCCGCGGCGGCGCCGATGCCCCGCCCGTCGTCACGGACCCGCAACCGCACGGCCCCGGTACGGCGCTGCAGCGACAGCTCCACCGTGGTGGCCTTGCCGTGCCGGACGGTGTTGGTCAGCGCCTCCTGGGCGACCCGGTAGAGCACCAGCTCCGCCTCGCTGCCGAGGGCCGGCAGGTCCGCGGCGAGCTGCTGCTCCACGGTCAGGTCGGTGTGCCCGGTGATCTCGCTGACCAGCGCCTTCAGCGCGCTGACCAGCCCCAGCTCCTCCAGCACCCCCGGGCGCAGCCGGCGGGCGATGCGGCGGATCTCGTCGAGGCTGTCGCGGGTGGTCTCCTGCACCTGGGCCAGCTGCCCGCGCAGCGGGTCGGGGGCGTGCCGGGCCACCTGTTTGAGTTCGAGCAGCACCGCGGTCAACGTCTGGCCGACCTCGTCGTGCAGCTCCTGGGCGACCCGGCGCCGTTCGGCCTCCTGGGCGGAGAGCGCGGCAGCGGCGCTGGCCGCCCGCTCCGCCTCCAGCCGGTCGATCATGGCGTTGAAGGCGTGGATCAGCTCGGCGGTGCCGCCGGGACCGCCGGGCACCAGGCGCGGCTCGGGCTGCAGCAGGTCGATGGTGGCCATCGCCCGGGCCAGCCGCCGCAGCGGCGCCAGGCCCACCCGCAGCAGCGCGGCGTTGGCGACCAGCATCGCGATGAGCCCCACGGTCAGCACCACGGCCTCGGTGAGCAGCACCGGGGTGGAGACGGTGACCGGGCCGAGCAGCAGCAGCGTGGCGGTGACCAGCACGGCGGCGTTGAGCAGGAAGATCCGCCAGAACAGCGACACCCGTACGCCCTCCTTCCCCCGACTCGCCGCCGCCCGGACCGCGTCCGCGGTCGGGAACCGTCTTGCCAGCCTGTCCGGCGTCGGCGGCCGGTGTAAATGCGTGGCCACACCCATTTGCCCGCGCTGGCC
>NZ_QGSW01000474.1:0-12189 GCF_003176715.1 Micromonospora sp. S4605 | reverse complement strand
CGGGTGGCCCGGCCGGCCCCGGGGGCGGCCAGGCGGTGGTGCCGGGCGCCGCTCCGGGCGGCGGAGGATAGCCACCGGGCACCGGGGGCGGCGGGTAGCCGCCCGGCGCCGGTGCGCCCTGCGGTGGCACGTACGGACCGCCGGGCTGCCCCGGCGCCCGGCCGAACTGCTGGGCACCGGGCGCGCCGGGCGGCGGGACGAATCCGGGCGGTGCCGGGAAGCCCTGCGACGCCCCGCCGGGCGGTGCCGGGAAGCCCTGCGGCGCCGCGCCGGGCGGTGCCGGGAAGCCGGGCGGCGGCCCGGCCGGGGTGGCGGCCGAGCGGCGCCGGGACCGGCGCACCAGCACGATCACCACGATCAGCACCACCAGCGGTACGGCGAGGCAGAGCGCCACCTGGATCACCGCGCCGGTCTTGTTGGTGACGCTGATCGAGACGGCCGGGCCGTCGTCCTCCTCGCCGGTGGCGGCCGGTCCGGCCGACGGGTCCGCCGGGGCGCCCTCGCCGGACAGCAGCGGGTGCGCCGTCACGGCCGGCACCGAGCGGCTCAGCGCGGCGACCGGATCGACGGCCCCGAAGCCGTACTCTTCGTCGCGGCCGGACGGGCCTTCGTCGCGGGCGGTGCGGATCAGCCGGTTCACCACGTTGGCGGCGTCGAGGTCGGGGTGCTTCGCCCGGACCAGGGCCACCACGCCGGCCACGATCGCGGCCGACTCGCTGGTGCCGCTGCCGACGCTGTAGCCGTTGGACGAGACCGACGTCGGCCGCGGAGTGATGATCTGCTCCATCGGCGCGGCCAGCACGGCCTCCGGCCCGGCGACGCTGCCGCTGAAGAAGTCGCCGTTCTTGGCCAGCCCGGTCACGGCGATGACACCGGGGATGCTGGCCGGGTTCAGGACGCTGGTGTCGCCCTGCTCGCGGTTGCCCGCCGAGGCGACCAGCACCACGTTCTTGTCCAGGGCGTAGCGGACGGCGGCCTGCTCGTCGGCGCCCGGTCGGCCGGGCGCGCCGAGCGACATGCTGATCACGTCGGCGCCGTTGTCGGCGGCCCAGCGGATGCCGGCGGCCAGTTCCGCCGCGTCGGTCCGGCTGCCGAGCGAGATCGGCAGGATCTTCGCCTCCGGGGCGATGCCGAGCTGGCGCATGGTGCCGCCGCCCCGGCCGGCGATCAGGCCCGCCATGCCCGTGCCGTGGCTGATCTTGTCATCGGTGCCCCGCCCGTCGGCGGTCGCGTCGGCGCCGAAACCCTTGCCGGGCAACACCTGGCCGCGCAGGTCGGGGACGTTCGGGTCGACGCCGGCGTCGATCACGGCCACGGTCACCCCGCGGCCCTTGCTGACCTTGTGGGCCTGCGGGATCTTCAGGCTGTCGAGGTACCACTGCAGGCCGCGTACGGTGTCGGCGGCCCGCGCCGGCTCCGGTGCCGCGAGCGCTCCCGACCCGGCCAGCGCGGCCAGCGCCAGCGTCGCGACGGCGGACCTCCACAGTGGGCGGAGACGCAGCTCCGTGTTCATCGCTCTCCCAGGACCTCGACGGCTGTCAACGCGCCGCGGCTCCGGCCCGGTCGAACCGGACCGGAGCCGCGTCGATGGTCGCTCAGCCCCACACCTTGGCGTTGCTCATCTCGGTGTTGACGTAGTTCTCGCGGGCGATGCCCACGGCGCCACCGATGTCGTTCAGGATCTTGTTGATGTCCCGGACGGCGCTGTCCCACTGCGCCTGGTGCTGCTCGTAGGCGGCCCGGTCCTGGCCGTCCCACTGGAGCTTGCTCAGCATCGAGCGCAGCGTGTCCAGCTTCTCGTCGATGGTCCGCGAGATGGCCAGCATCTGCTGGTTGCTGCTCTCCAGGACTGCGTAATCAACCTTGATGCTCATCGGTTCCTCCCCTGCTCGTCTCGGCGGATCACGGGTTGAGTGCAGAGTGGAACTTGTCCAGCATCTGCTGCTGCTCTTCGTCGTTGACCTGGTGCGTCGTACCCGACTTGTCGAGCAGGTCGGCGATGTTGTCCATCGCCGTCAGCAGCTTGGCCGTGTCCTCGTTCCAGCGCTGCATCAGCTGCTGGAAGCCCGCGGACGCCCCGCCCTTCCAGGCGATGGCCAGGTCGTCAACCACGTTCCACAGCTTCTTCAGCTCGCCGTCGACCTCGCTGCGCGTGGACCGCACGTCACTCGCGGCGGTATGCAGAGTCGCTGCTTCGACCTCGAACGCCATGCTTCACACCCTTCCGTCTCCTTGTGGCGGCGAATCTGCCGCGCCCCTCCCCCGCGGCAAGGCAAACACCCCACCGACGGACACTCCTCTGAAGACCGTAGCGGACCGCGTCCAGCGAGCGCAGCCCTGTCTCGCCCACTGTGACGGCAACGCGACCGATGCGGTGCGACGCGCCGGTCACGAGAAGCGTGAATACGATCTCACATGCAGCACCACGCCGACGACGAAGGCGACCCCGAGCAGCACGACCAGGCCCCACTGCACCGGGCTCCCGCCCGCGGTCGCGGCGAGTGGCGCAGCCAGCGCCGCGACCGCGCTGAGCACGACGACCTCCGCCACCCGCTTCACCCGTGCCGAGCCGCTCAGCTGCGCGACCAGCCCCAGCACGACGAAGACGGGCATGGCCAGGAGCGCGTACCCGAACGACCAGGTCACCCACACGGCACACCCACCTCTCGCGCTACCGGCCAGGGCCGGCAGGGTCCCGGATCAGACCGGCTCGGACCAGGCGGTCTGGATCAGCTGCTGGCCGTCGCGGCGGCGCACCAGGGTGCCCCGGCCCGGCGGCTGCGGGCTCGGCCGCAACGTGCCGAAGACCGCGCCCTCCTCCCGGTTGCCGGACATCAGCAGGCCGGGCGAGTCCAGCTCGCGCAGGCGTTGCAGCACCGGCTCGTAGAGCGCCCGGGCCACCCCGCCGACCCGGCGCGTGATGACCAGGTGCAGGCCGATGTCGCGGGCCTGCGGCAGCAGCTCGTGCAGCGCGCTGAGCGGGTTGCTGCCGCCCGAGGCGACCAGGTCGTAGTCGTCGACCAGGATGTAGAGGTCCGGGCCCTTCCACCAGCTGCGGTCCCGCAGCTGCGCGGTGGTGACGTCCGGCCCGGGCAGCCGGTTGGACAGCGCGCTGCGGATCGAGCCCAGCCCCTGCGCGAACGCCTGGTTGGACGGGGCGTAGTCGAGCAGGTGGTCGCCCTCCACGGCGCCGAGCAGGCCGCGCCGGTAGTCCGCGATCACCAGCCGGGCCTCGGCCGGGGTGTACCGCTCGGTGATGCCCCGGGCGATCAGCCGCAGCAGGTTGGTCTTGCCGCACTCGGCGTCGCCGAAGACGGTCAGGTGCGGCTCGTTGGCCAGGTCGAGGTAGACCGGCGCGAGCGCCGACTCGTTGACGCCGATCGGCAGGCCGGGCGCCGACCGGTCGACCACCCGGGCCAGCTCGGCGACAGGCAGCTTGCGCGGCAGCAGCCGCACCTTCGGCGCCGGGCGGCCGGGCCAGTTGGCCGCCACGTGCGCGGCCAGGGCGGCCGAGGCCTCGGTCAGGTCGTCGATGTCGCGGCGGCCGTCGATCCGCGAGATGGCGGCGAGGAAGTGCAGCTTGTCGCGGGTCAGGCCGCGGCCCGGGGTCTTCTCCGGGACGTTCATCGCCGCCCGGCGGTCGATCTCCGACTCGGCCGCGTCGCCGAGCCGCAGCTCCAGCTTGGTGCCGAGCAGGTCGCGCATGTTGATCCGGATCTCCGCCCACCGCACGGCGGTGACCACCACGTGTACGCCGAAACCGAGCCCCCGGTTGGCCAGGTTGGTGATGGTCTGCTCCAGCTCCTCGTACTCCTGGCGCAGCGTGTTCCAGCCGTCCACCACGAGGAAGACGTCGCCGAACGGGTCGTCGGCGAACTCGCCGGCCGCCCGGCGCCGCCGGTAGCTGGCCACCGAGTCGATGCCGTGCTGGGCGAAGCGCGCCTCACGGTCGTCGATGATGGCCACCACCTCGGCCACCGTCCGGCGGACCGCCTCGGTGTCCCGCCGGCCGGCCACCCCGGACATGTGCGGCAGCCCCTCCAGGCTGCGCAGCGCGCCGCCGCCGAAGTCGAGGCAGAAGAACTGCACCTCGCGCGGCGTGTGGGTGAGCGCCAGCGAGGCGAGCATCGAGCGCAGCATCGTGCTCTTGCCGCTCAGCGAGGCGCCGACGATCACCACGTTGCCGCCCGCGCCGGCCAGCTCGACCATCATCGGGTCGCGCCGCTGCTCGTACGGCCGGTCGACCACGCCGACCGGCACGGTGAGCCGGCCCCGGCCCGGCCAGGTGGCGGTGCACAGCCCGTACGTCGGGTCCGCCTTCAGCGGCGGGAGCAGCTCGCCCAGGCTCGGCGGCTCGGCCAGCGGCGGCAGCCAGACCTGGTGCGCCGGCTTGCCCCGCCCCTTGAGCCGGTCGATCAGCACGTCGAGCATGGCCACGGCCTTGCCGTCGGCCGGCTGCTCCGGCTCCGGCGTGGTCTCCACCGCCATCTGCGGCTGCCGCACCGGCACGAAGTTCACCCCGTACGGCACGATCCGGCGCTGCACCATCGCCTGGGACGCCGACGCCTGCTCGCCGGGCGCCCGGTACGGCCCGGACACGTACGCGGCCCGGAACCGCAGCATGGTGCTGGTGTCGGTCTTCAGGTAGCCGTGACCCGGGGCGCTGGGCAGCTCGTACGCGTCCGGCACGCCGAGCACGATCCGGCTCTCCACCGCGGAGAAGGTGCGCAGACCGATCCGGTACGACAGGTGGGTGTCCAGGCCGCGCAGCTTGCCCTCCTCGAGGCGCTGCGAGGCCAGCAGCAGGTGCACGCCGAGCGACCGGCCCAGCCGGCCGATCATCACGAAGAGGTCGATGAAGTCGGGCTTGGCGGCGAGCAGCTCGCTGAACTCGTCACAGATGATCAGCAGGCTGGGCATCGGCTCCAGCGGCTCGCCGGCCGCCCGCGCCTTCTCGTAGTCGAAGCGGGAGACGTAGTTGCCGGCCGCCCGGAGCACCTCCTGCCGGCGGTTCATCTCACCGGCCAGCGCGTCCCGCATCCGGTCGACCAGCGGCAGCTCGTCGGCCAGGTTGGTGATCACGGCGCTGGTGTGCGGCAGCGCCTCCAGCGACGCGAAGGTGGCACCACCCTTGAAGTCGACCAGGACGAAGTTGAGCTCCTCGGAGGAGTGCGTCACGGCCAGCGCGGCGACCACCGTACGCAGCAGCTCGCTCTTGCCGGAACCGGTCGCGCCGATGACCAGGCCGTGCGGGCCCATGCCCTCGTGCGCGGACTCCTTGAAGTCCAGCTCGACCACGTTGCCGTCCGGGCCCACGCCGAGCGGGATGCGCAGCCGGTCCCGTTGGCCGCGGGGTCGCCAGGTCTGCTGCACGTCGACCGCGGCGGCGTCGCCCACCCCGAGCAGGTCGGGCAGCTCCATGCTGCGGGCCAGCGGCTCGTCGCTGCTGGCCTGCTGCTGGGAGAGCCGGTAGGGGGCGATCTGCCGGGCCAGCCCCTCGGCGGCCGCGGCGCTGAGCCGGTCCGGCCGGCCGAGCCGGGAGGTGGACGTCCCGCGGACCAGGTCGAGCGAGCTGCCGTCGCCCGCGTCGAGGCAGAGCAGCCAGCGGCCGGCGTCCCGGGGCACGGTGCCGGACAGGTCGATCACGGTGGCGCCGAGCAGCCCCGGCCCCATCAGCTGGCAGGTCGGCGAGACCTCGCCGCCGTCGATCACCACCACCACGTGCGGCATGGTGGTCAGCGGCTTCGCCTCCGGGGCGAACCGCGGCCGGCCGGTCAGCTCGGCGGCGAGCGCCTCCTCCGCCTCCGCCAGGTGGGCGAAGACCATCCGGCGGGCGCCGGCGGCGTCGGTGCGGGAGCTGTGCTGGGTGTGCGGCAGCCACTTCACCCAGTCCCAGGCGGCCTGCCGGTCCACCGCGGCGACCACTGCGATGATCAGGTCCTCCGGGGCGTGGAAGGTGGCCAACTGGCCGAGCACGGCCCGGGTCAGGTCGAGCACCGGCTCACGGTCGCCGCGCAGCACCACCCGGCTGAACGCGCGCAGCGACAGCGCGGTCGGCAGGTCCGGCACGGTCGAGTGGGCGCGGACGAAGCGCCGCAGCGCGATCGCGCTCATCGGCTCCAGGTCCTCGACCGGCTTCGTCTCCGGCGGCACGATCTCCACCGCGAGCCGCTGCGGGCCGGTGGCGATCCGGGTCTCGCCGAAGTCGTCCTCGGTGATCCGGCGCTCCCACAGCCGCCGGGACGAGGCGATCGACCAGAGCGCGTCCGGCTCCGGGTGCCGCCAGGCCATCGCGGCCCGCTGCTGCTCGGCCGCGCGCCGGGTGCGCTTGCGCATCTGGGCCAGGTAGCGCATGTAGTCGCGCCGGTCGGCGTTCAGCTCGGCCTTGTCGTTGTTGCCGTGGCTGAGCGAGCCGATCGCCATGCCGAGCATCGAGACGCCGAAGAGCCCACCGGCGACGTACGTCATCATCCCGCCGCCGCGGCCGGCGTAGAGGAACGCCATCGCGCCCACGCCGCAGACCATCGGCAGGATCATCAGCAGCTGCCCCATCCCGCGGGGCGTCGGCTCCGGTAGCTCCGGTGGGGACTCCAGCAGCAGCTCACCACGCGGTAGGGCCGGTCCCGGCTGACGCGGGAGCCGGCGGAACACCACCGTGCTCACGGCTGTCTCCTCCCCAGAAGCGGCCTGACGAAGCACCTGCGAACGACCAGAGTCGTCGGGTGGGCATCGTACGTGCCTGCCATCGTAGGTAATCTCCCGTGGGCGTCAGGGACCCACGGGGACGACGTGCCGGCCCCGGGTCATCGTAGAAGAGCGCGAGGAGGCCACAGTGGCGACGAAGACGGCGACCGGCGGCCTGAGCCGGATCACCATCGTGGCTCCGCGGACCCGGATGGATCTCGCGCTCCCGTCCGACGTACCCCTCGCCGACCTGCTCCCCACGCTGCTCCGGTACGCCGGTGAGGACCTGGCCGACGAGGGCGTGCGGCACGGCGGCTGGAGCCTGTCCCGGCTCGGCGGTCCGCCGCTCAACGGCGGCCGTACGCCCGCGCAGCTCGGCATCCGCGACGGCGAGGTGCTCTACTTCAACCCGCGCGCCGCCGCCGCGCCGGAGATCGTCTTCGACGACGTGGTGGACGCCGTCGCGACCGCCACCAACCAGCGCCCGGGCGCCTGGCAGGTCGGCACCACCCGGTCGTTCGCTGTGCTGTTCGCCGCGGCGGCGCTCGGCGCCGGCGCGCTGGCCGCGCTCTTCCTCGGGCCGCCGCACCTGCCCGGCGCGCTGGCCGCGCTGGTCGTCGCGGTGGCCCTGCTGGTCACCGCCGCGGTGCTGTCCCGGGCCGCCGGCGACAGCGGCACCGGCGCGGTGCTGGGGGCGGTGGGGCTCGGCCACGCGGCCGTCGGCGGCCTGCTGCTGCTCGCCGGCGATCGGTCGCTGTCCGACCTGGCCGCGCCGCACGTGCTGCTGGCCGCCACCGCGGTGGTGGTCTGCGCCGCGGTGGCGGTGCTGGCGGTCGGTGACCGGCTGCCGCTCTTCTTCGGCGCGGTCGGCGTCGGCGCCGCGGTCGGCTTCGGGGCGTTGCTCTCGCTCGCCTTCGGCATCGGCGCGCCGGCCGCCGCGGCGGTGGTCGCCGCTGTCGCGTTCGGCGCCGTGCCGGCGCTGCCGATGGCCGCCTACCGGCTGGCCCGGCTGCCCGTGCCGTCCATCCCCACCGGCCCCGACGACCTGAAGACCGACGCCGAGTCGGTGGACGGCCGCCGGGTGCTCCAGCTCAGCGAGCGGGCCGACGCGTTCCTGACCGGTCTGCTGTGGACGGTGTCGCTGCTGGTGCTCGGCGCCCAGGTGGTGCTCGCCCTCGACGGCGGCCTGGCGGCGGTGCTGCTCTGCCTCGTGCTGGCCCTGCTGTCGCTGCTGCGGGCCCGGCCGTTCCTCGGCCGCGCCCAGCGCACCCCGGTGCTGGTCACCGGCACCGCCGGGTTGGGCCTGGCGGCCGCCGCCGCGTTCGCCGGCGGCTCGCTGGCGGTACGCCTCGGGGTGGTCCTCGGCGGGCTGCTGCTGGCGGCCGTGGTGAGCCTGATCTACGGGCTGACCGTGGCCGGCAAGCGGATCTCCCCGGTCTGGGGCCGGCTGCTGGACATCGTGGAGATCATGCTGATCATCGCGCTGGTCCCGCTGGCCGTCTGGGTCCTCGGCCTCTACGGCTGGATCGTCAACCTCCGCCCCTGACCCCGGGGCCGCACTCCGCGATCAAGGGTTCGCGTCGGATTTCCGACTCACGGCGACGCGAAGCCCTTGACCACCGGTGTGCGTGGCGGGTCAGCGGGTGGTGGTGACGGTGGCGGCGACCGGGGCGGTGGCGTAGACGCCCGGCGCGTGCTGGCCGTCCAGCGGGCGGCCCGGTGCGCCGCTGCGGCGGGCCACGTCCCGGACCACCTTGACCAGCGCCTCGACGTGGTTGTCCAGCGCCGCCACCCGCAGCAGCGGGGCGGTCCGGCCGCCCGGCAGCACCGCGGCGGCCAGCGTGTGCGACGGCGCGGAGGTCGCGGTCACCGCGTCCACCAGCGCCCCGAACGAGGCGCCGGCCCGGGCCCGCAGGACGAGGCAGCGCTGCGTCCAGCCGCCGCCGCGCAGGCCGCTCCAGGTCTCCGCGGGCGGTGCCGGGGCGAGGTCCAGCCCGGCCGCCGAGATCACCGCCGCGCGCAGTTCGTCCCGGCCGAGCGCGCGGTGCGCCAGCCCGGCGGCGTTCAGCGCCTTGCCCAGCCGGCCGATGCCGGCGGCCAGGGTGCGGTGCACGCCGGGCATCCCGCCGCCCCGGCTGACCGCCTCCACCCGGGCGTCCCGCACGGAGAGCCGCAGCGCCACCCAGACCGTACGGTGGGCCGCCGGCGGCGCACCCGGCGCCGGGTACCAGACCAGGGTGTGCGAGACCACCTGGGCGAGGGTGACCGGGCCGCTGAAGTCGGCGAGCACCCGCAGCGCGCGGTCCACCACCGACGCCTCCACCGAGCCGGCGGGCGCGCCCGGCCGGCCCTGCAGCGCCACCGCCGCGAACCAGCCCTGCCCGTCCTGGCCGATGCCGAGCCGGGTGCCGCGATCTGTGAGTTCAATCACAGACAGTTCCGGGGCGAGGGCGGCCAGCCGCGGATCCCCGCCACCGCCGGCCGCGACCGTGCTGCGGGCCTGCTCCCGCCGGCGGCGCAGCCGGCGCCGCAACATCAGGTCCTCGAACCACCAGCGGCCGCCCCGGCGAGCGAAGACGGCGACCACCACCAGCAGGGCCAGCGCGGCGACCGTGCCGGCCAGCCAGGTGGGCCCGCCCAACGCCGCCCAGACGGCCACGGCGCACAGCTCCACCACCACCAACTGCCCGACGAAGACCGGGCCGAGCCGCCCGCGTTCGCGCCGGTCGGCCGGGGTGACCGGGCGCTCCGCGCCGCCGGACGGGTCCGTGGCCGTACGGCCGGGTGGCGCCTGAACCTGCGTCATCGGTGGCAGTCCCTTCTGGACGGTGCGGCGTGCCGTCGTGACCGGGCCCGGGGCGCTGGTCCCGGTGACCCGTCGACGGCCCCTTATCGTAGGGAAGCCCGCGACACGACTCGGACCTGATCGTCGCGGATCCACCCCGCCGGAGGTAAGTCATGCGGACCCGCCGCGATCAGGTGCAGGCGTACCGCTTCGTCACCCGCCGGATCGTCTCGGCGTTGCTGTCGGGCGACCCCGAGACCAGCAACCTGCCGATGCGGCGGCTCGGCATGGCGGTCTTCGGCAGCGTGATCGCCGCGGCGGTGGTGCTCGGCGGGGCCGGCGCGTACGGGCAGCTCACCGGCAACGCCGCGCCGCTGGAGCCGAACACCCTGGTGATCGAGCGGGAGACCGGCGCGACGTACGTCTACCTCGACGACGGGCAGCTCTACCCGACGCTCAACTACGCCTCCGCCCGGCTGATCCTGAACACGGCGGATCCGCAGATCCGGACCATGTCCCAGGCGTCGATCCGGGACCGCCCGCGCGGGCGTACGGTCGGCATCGTCGGCGCGCCGGACGCGGTGCCCGACCGCAAGTCGCTGACCGGCCTGCCGTGGTCGGTCTGCGACGTCCCCGACCCGGCCGACCCGCGCCGGTCCAGCACCCGGGTGGTGATCGACCGGCCGCTGCCCGGCGGGGCGCCGCTGGGCGACCGCGCGGTGCTGGTGTCGGTCGACGGCGAGCGGCACCTGCTGACCGGCGACGCCCGGCTCCAGGTGGTCGGCGGCGACCCGGCGATCGCCGCGCTGCGGATGGCCGGCGCGGCCCCGCTCACCGTCGGCCAGCAACTGGTCAACGCGGTGCCGGCCGGTCCCGCCCTGCGCAAGCCCGCCATCGCCGGCGAGGACGAGAGCAGCACCGCCCAGGTCGGCGGCGAGCCGGCCCGGATCGGTCAGGTCTTCCGGGCCGCCGGCCGGCACTACGTGCTCACCCGGGAGGGCCTGGCCTCGATCGGCGAGCCGAGCGCGCTGCTGCTGCTCAGCGACGGCGGCTCGGTCACCGACATCACCCCGGACCAGGCCGGCCGACTGCTGACCGAGGAGCGGGTGGAGGAGGCCGGGATGCCGCAGGTGCTGCCCGCGCTGTATCCGGTCCGCGCCGGCCAGACGGTGCTCTGCGCGACCTACCGGGCGGGCGCCGGCGGCGGGCCGCCCACCACCACGCTGGAGGTCTTCGACCGGGCACCGGCCGAGCTGACCGCGACCCAGGCCGGCCCGGTACCGGTCCGGCAGGGCAGCCGCGACGCGGTCCGTACGGCCGACGGCGTGCTGCTCCCCGGCGGCAAGGGCGTGCTGGTCCAGGCGGCACCGGGCGCCGGGGAGAGCGGTACGGCCGCGCCCGGTTCCACCGTCTACCTGATCAGCGCCCAGGGCGTCCGCTACCCGCTGGGCACCCGGTCCGGCGACGCGATGACCGCCCTGGGCTACGGGGGCGTCACCCCGTTGGCGGTGCCGGCGTCGCTGCTGGCGCTGATCCCCACCGGGCCGACCCTGGAGCGGGCGGACGCACTGTCCTTCTTCGAGCCCGGCGCCAAGGGGTCGTCGGCCGCGCCGGCGCCGCCGCGGCCGACGGCGTCGTCCACTCCTTCGGCCACACCGTCGGCCAATCCTTCGACGACGACCGGATCCGCGTCGCCGAACGCCGGCGGCTGACGGTGTCCGCTGGGCGGACGGCGGGTCGCCCGGCTCGCGGCCGTCGACTAACCTGAACATCGGCAACGGTTATCGACCAGACGTACGGGGATGCTGCCATGACCGGGCGCACGACAGTCGACCTGATGTCCCTGGAGGACTTCCACCAGCGGTTGGCCAACCGGCTGACCCAGGCGGAGACGGTGTTGAAGAAGCTCAACACCGAGATGCAGTGCCGTCCCCCGGCGCTGGGCACCTTCGCCGACGCCACCAGCAACGCCCGCAAGTACTCCGACATCCACCTGTCCTATGTGGAGAAGGTCGGCCGGCTGCGCGAGGCCGTCGAGGCGGCGCAGAGCGCCACCGCCACCATCCTGGAGAACTACCGCACGGCGGAGGCGCGCAACGCGGCCAACGCCGCCGACATCGCCGCGGCGTTGACCGGCGTCGACAACGCGCTGAAGCCGCAGGGGGACCGGCGTGTCTGAGTACACCGCGCGCTACCAGGGCGTGAGCCACGAGGAGCTGTACACCGCCGTGATGGCCGGCAAGCCGAGCCAGATCGACGACCTCGCCGCCGACTGGACCTCGCTCAAGGGCATCCTCGACGGCCTCGGCCGGGAGCTCGGCGGCGACCTCGACAAGCTCGCCAACACCTGGACGGGCGAGGCCGGGCAGGAGTTCCAGCGCCGACTGGACTTCATCGTGTCCTACGCCGACACCCTCGGCGAGGGGATGGCCGACCTCAGCCGGGCGCTGACCCTGATGGCCGACCAGCTGCGCACCGCGCACAAGGAGGCGGAGAGCCCGGAGGAGACCGACGACCACGACAAGGCCGTCTCCGGTGCGATGAAGGGCGCCGCGTTCGGTCTGCCGGGCGCGATCGTCGGCGGGCTGCTCGGCCACCAGCAGGACAAGGCCGAGCAGGAGAAGGCGCACCAGCGGATGGTCAACGTGGTGGCTGAGCTGGCCGCCGGCTACGACCTCTCGGCGTACGGCCGGATGGTCCCGCCGCCGCCCCCGCCGGAC
>NZ_QGSW01000146.1:0-47947 GCF_003176715.1 Micromonospora sp. S4605 | reverse complement strand
ACCCGGGCCCGCCCGATCCGCGCCTGCGGGTCGTACGGGGACTGGCGGGGGGTCGTGTCGATCCAGGAGTAGAAGTGCCGCGCGCGGTCGTACCGGGCGGCGTCGCCCGCGGTGAAGCCCTCCGGCAGGGGCGCCGCGGCGTCCTCGATGAACCCCTGTTCGATCAGCTGGTCCACCACCTCGCGGACGCTCTCCTCAGCGAGGCCCGGGTGGGTGACGGCGAGGTCCGCACAGACCTGGGCCACGTCCCGGGTGCCGTCCAGCAACGTCAGGAGCCGGGCGATGGTGCCGTCCTCGTCGTCCTGGATCTCGGCGGCCACGCCGTACTGCATCAGGCCGATGATCAGTCGGTTTCCCGGCAGGACGTACGGCTCGTGGACACTCTTGACACGCGGCCGGAGCATGCGCATCCGCCACCTCACAATGCTCACAGGGACAGCTGGGACGGAGCCGGCCGAGACGGGCCGGCGCCGGGACGAAACCCGGGTGGAGACGGCACTTCGGTCGCCACCCCCGATGTCATGTGGCGACCGAAGTGCCGGGCGGAAGGTCAGGCGCCGTTGCCCTCGCGGATGACCGTCGTCTCCAGCCGCTCCAGCTTGCGGACCTTGAGCGCGAGCTTCTTCGTGCCGGTCTGCTCGACCTTGGCCTTCTCCATGTCGTGCCTCCTCGGGTCGCATCGCCTCCCGGGCACCCCGGAAGGTGAGCCCACCCTGCCGTCCGCCGTCATCAGCTCAACACAAGTCGATCATCAATGGCGGCGTCCCGTCGCGGTGCGTGAACTCAGCGCTGCGGCACGTGGTGCGGGGCGGTGCTCCCGCTGTCGAACCGCCGCGCGGCGACCCGGATCGGCGTGATTGGATGTGCGCCGTGCGGCTGTCTGCGGGAACGGTGTGCTGGTCGGTGGTCGGCGGCGCGACGGTGGTGCACGTCCTCGGCGCGCTGTCGGACGCGCCGGTGCTCGCCGGGCAGGCGACCGGAGTGGCCCTCGCTGGCCTTGCCGCGATCGTGCTGCTCGGCGGCGGGCGGGGCCGCCTCGCCGTGGCTGCCGGGGTCGCCGTACTCGCGGTCGACGCCGTGGTGGCGGCCCGCGACCTGGCCGGGCCGAGGTACCTGTCGCCGTTCTACGCGCCGCTGAGCGCTCCCGGTCCGTACTCCGTCGGCGCCGACCTGGCCTGGCTGGGCGAGGCGTTGTCGGCGCAGCTCACCGCGCACTGGCCGACGTTGCTGGGTGTGTCGTTGATCTGCGGCGGCACGGTGCTGACGCTGGCCGACCGCCCGCGGACCGACGCGCGGTGGCCGCGCCGGGTCGGCTGGGTCGTCGTCGTGGTGGTGGCGGCCGTCCTGCTCGTCGACATCGACGGCGGGACGCTGGCCCGACGGCTGGTCACACTCGCCGCCCGGGTGCCGACCATGGTGGCGGTCGCCGCCGCACTGGCGGTGCTCGTGGTGGCCGCCGGCCGGCGGTGGCGCTCCGGCGTGCCGGCCGTGCTGGGCGCGTTGCTGCTGACCACCGCCGTGCTCAGCGCCGACCTGACGGCCACGGGGCCGGCCCGGCCGATAATCTGGCCCGAGTCGGACGCGGTCGCCGAGCCACAGGCGTTCCTGGCGGTCGGAATCCGCTCGGAGGCCTTCGTCGCCACCGCGGTCCTCGATGCCCCGTCGGCCGGCCTGGTCACGGCGCCGCTGCTGGCGCTGCTGGCGGTCCTCGCGATCGGGCTGCTGGCGCTCGCGGCGCCCGGCCGGGGCGGCGGGACCGTCCACCGTGGCGATCCGGACGCAGCCGGCGATTGACCGGCGGCGGGCGCCGCGCCTGCGCCGGTCGCGTGGTGTCGATCAGCGTCCCGGCTGAGCGACGGCGACCGTTCCCGGCCGCTCGGGTGTGGACGGATCGCCGGTCCGGATCAATCGACGGGGGTGCCCACCGCGCCCGGCGTGTGACATCTTCGGGACACCCCCTGGCCGAGCGTGGCCACCAGCCCGACCGAAGGGAGACGCGCGTGCGTCGATCCCGCTATCTGGCCCTACTCGGCGTCGGCGTGTCCGGCGCGTTGCTGCTCAGCGCCGCCCCGGCGGCGGCCCGACCCGCGGCCACCACCCCACCCGGCATCGTGGTCGTCGACGGCATGACCCAGCCGGTCTTCTCGCTCGCCGACGCGATCGAGGAGCGGGTGTACGTGCAGACCACCGTCGACACCGACCACGACGGCCGGCGCGACCGGGTGGCGATCGACATCTCCCGGCCCCGCGAGACCGCCACCCAGGGGCTCAAGGTGCCGGTCATCTTCGAGCACAGCCCGTACCGCAAGGACGTCTGGGGCGACGTGCCGTACCCGAGCGTGCTGGTGGACGAGCTGCCGCAGAACGGCCTGACCCGCGGCTCCGGGCTGCGGGCGCTCGACCTGGGCGTCCAGCGGGCCGGGGCGAAGGCCAACCTGCCGGGCTCGCTGGACGACTACTACGTGCCGCGCGGCTACGCGGTGGTGCTCGGCCAGAGCGTCGGCACCGGCGACTCCGACGGCTGTCCGACCAGCGGCGACCGGGCCGAGACGCTCGGCACCAGGGCGGTCGTCGACTGGCTGAACGGGCGCGCGCCGGGGTACGACGCGAACGGCGCGCCGGTCAGCGCCGGCTGGACCACCGGCGCGGTCGGCATGACCGGCGTCTCCTACAACGGAACGCTGCCCAACCAGGTGGCCACCACCGGGGTGGAGGGTCTCCGCACGATCGTGCCGGTCGCCGCGATCAGCAGCTGGTACGACTACTACCGGGCCAACGGGCTGGTCGTCGCACCCGGGACGTTCCAGGGCGAGGACACCGACGTCCTGGCCCGGTTCACCGCCGGCCAGGCCCGGGCCGAGGGTCGGTGCGCCGACGAGATCGCCCGCCTCACCGCGGAGCAGGACCGGGTGACCGGCGACTACACGAGGTTCTGGTGGGAGCGCGACCATCTCGACGCCCGACGGGTCGAGGCGAGCGTCTTCGTGGTGCACGGCCTCAACGACTGGAACGTCAAGACCGAGCACTTCGCCGGCTGGTGGGACGAGCTGACCCGGCGCGACGTCCCGCGCAGGATCTGGCTGCACCAGGGCGGCCACGGCGGCCCGGGCAGCAACGCGTCGGTGACCCTGCCCGACGGCCGGACCTGGACCTACAAGCAGACCGAGAACCGCTGGTTCGACTACTGGCTCTGGGGCGTACGCAACGGGATCATGGACGAGCCGACCGCGGTGGTGCAGCGGGAGAACCGCGTCTACACCACGTACGCCAACTGGCCCGACCCGGGCGCCCGTGAGGTCGCGCTGAAGCTGGCCGCGACCGACGCCACCGGGCCGGGCACGCTCACCGCGGGCAAGCGGCCGACGGGGAAGGTCGAGCAGGGCTTCGTCGACGAGGGCCGGACCGTCCACCCGGACGCCCTGGTGGCCAACCCCGACACGGCGAGCCCGCACCGGCTCGTCTACCGCTCCCCGGCCCTGAGCCACGACGTCCGGGTCTCCGGCCGGCCGGAGATGCGGCTGCGGATGGCGATCGACAACAAGCCGGACGCCAACCTCACCGTGTACCTGGTGGACTACGGCCCGGCCGGCTCGACCGCCGCACCGACGGTGGTGACGAGGGGCTGGATGGACCCGCAGAACCGTACGGACCCGGCCCGCACCCGGCCGGTGAGGCAGGGCAAGCTGTACGACTACCGGTGGACCCTGGAGCCGAAGGACTACGTCTTCCCGGCCGGCCACCGGATCGGCGTGGTCGTCTTCTCCACCGACCAGGAGTACACCCTGCTGCCGCTCGGCGGCACCCGGCTGCGGGTCGCGACGGACGACAGTGAGCTGCGGCTGCCGGTGGTCGGGGGTAGGGCCGTCCTCGGGTTCTGAACCGCCCCCGAGCCGGTGCGTCGCCGGCCGGGACGGGGGCGCACCGGTGCCACCGGTGCGCCCCCGCGCGGGACCGTCACGCCGTCGCGGTCAGGAAGGCCGCGAGCGGGTCGACCAGGCGGGCCGGCGCCCGGTTGATGCCGTCGTGGCCGCAGCGTGGCACCGGCAGGACCCGCATCCGCGGCAGTGCGGTGGCCAGGGCGGCGGCGATCCTCGGGTAGTACGGCGGCCCGGCCTGCCCGTAGGCGAACAGCACCTCGGCCTCGACCCCGGTGTACTGCTCGGGCGCGCCGCCGTGCGCCGCGACCAGGGCGGTCTCGTCGAGGGTGATGTCGAGCAGTTCGCTCATCTGCCGCCCGACCTGGGTGCGCAGGAAGAGCCGGCAGAGCGCGGTCTGCGCGCCGAGCGGCAGTCGGGACGCCGGGAGGTGCGGGTTCGCGGCGGCGCCGACGATCGCCATCGCGCGGGCCGGGTCACCGGCGCGGATCGCCGCCCGCGCCGAGGCGATGAAATCGCCGGAGAGGATGCCGTCGACGGAGATGGCCGGGTCGTAGAGCGCGAGCCGGGCGATCGGCAGGGTGAGTGCGGCGCGCAGCGCGATGAAGCCGCCCGAGCTGTGCCCGACGACCGTACGGGCGCCGGTGTGCGCGAGCACCGCGCCCAGGTCTTCGACCTCCTGCGTCACCGTGTACGGCTCGCGGCGCGCGGGAGCGTCCGCCCGACCGCGCCGGTTGTACAGGTGCACAGTGCAGCGCTCGCCGAGGGCGGTGGCCAGCCTCCGGTACTGCTCGATGGTGACCCCGCCGCCGTGCACCACGACGACGTCCGGGCCGGTGCCGGTGGTGTGCAGCACGATCTTCTCGCCATCCGGCGCGACGATCCGGTCCATGGGCGTTCCGCCTTCCCGCGTCTCCGCGTCGACAAAAACTGCGAACGACGTTTGCAGTTTACAGTGGATCGGTGAGCGACGCAGCCCCGAATTCCGGCCACTCCCAGCGCGAGTCGATCTGGCGCCGCCCCGAACGCGGCACCCGGGGCCCGGCGCCCGCGCACAACCGGGACGACATCGTGGCGGCGGCGATCGCGATCGCGGACGCCGACGGGCTGGCCGCGGTCTCGATGCGGGCGGTCGCCACCCGACTGGAGACCGGGGCGGCCTCGCTCTACCGGTACCTCTCCTCCCGGGACGACCTGCTCGACCTGATGGCCGACCGGGTGGCCGCCGAGCTGCGGCCGTATCCGGAGCCCGACGGTGACTGGCTGGACGCGATGCTGCGGATGGCCCGCGCCCAGCGGGCCGTGCACGAGCGGCACCCCTGGCTGTCCGACCTGAGCCAACGGGCGTCCGCGATCGGCCCGGAGGCGCTGGCGTTCTTCGACGCCTGCCTGCGGATCATGGCGCCGGTCCCGGCGACGCCGGTCGCCAAGTTCGAGGCGATCGGCGTGATGAACGGGATCTCCATCCTGTTCGCCCGGAAGCGGACGGCCGGTGAGGCGCTCACGTTCGCCGGCCTCGACGTCACCCCGTACCCGCACCTGGTGGCAGCCCTCACCCAGCCGCCCATCGCGCCCCCGGCCACGGACCTCTTCGAGCGGGCACAGCGGAGCCTGCTGTGCGGCCTGCTCGCGCCTGACCCGGCCTGAGCGGGCGTTCCGTCCCCGGCCGGCATAGTCGGCCGCCGGGAGGGGTAGAAGTACGTCACTGCGCCGGCAGCGGCTGGCGGCAACGTGGCCGGCCCCGCACCAGGGCTCGATCCCCCTCGACCCCGCTGGCGGCGCACCAGACGAGAGTGGAGCGTGGTCGACATGATCTTCCTGAATGGATCCGTAGCCCGGCAGGCGGCGTTGCCCGGGACGCCAGGCCGCGGTGTGCCGGCCCGGCGGCCGTACGCGCTGGTCGCCTCGCGCCGGCGGCACGGTCCCGCCAGCTGTCCGGGGCGGTGATGGCCGTGTCTGCGCTGTCCACCACCCGGCTGGAGTTCGCCAGCCCGGCGATTCCCCGTGAATACGTGGCGTACCTGCAGTCCAGGCTGCTGGAGGCCGAGGCCAGCCTGGCGGCGATGACCGAGAAGTACGACCGCACCAAGGCCCGCTTCGACCGCTGCTGCGCGCGCCGGGGCATCGACCCGGACACGGACATCGTCAACTACATCAACTCCAAGACGATGAACCCCGAGCTCAAGTTCTGGTACGCCAAGGTCGAGCACTTCCAGCGCGAGGTCACCGCCTACGGGGCGGCGCTGACCGGGCTCGAGGCCGCTCGCCGGATGCTCGGCTCCGGCGGCCGGACGGAGAACGTACGCCGAGGCAACGACCGGCGCGGCCTGAGCCGCGTCACCTGACGGCCCTCCGGCCCACGGACCTCGCCGCTCGCGCCTCCTCGCGAGCGGGCGGGGGTCCGCCGGATGCTTGCCACCGGCCAACCATCGCGCGCATTCCGCACCCGGTGGTCCTACCGCCCCACGGCGGGGATACACCGGCGCTGTCCGGGTACCCCGCCGTGTCCTGACGCGGTGGGACCCGCCACGGCCGTTCCACCGCGGACCGTACGTTCGCGCGCAGGAGGTGCGGAAGTGCCCGTGTTGGCCGCGCTCGACCCTCGGCACACCGTCGCGCCTCCCGGATACAGCCGGTGGCTGATCCCGCCGGCGGCGCTCGCGGTGCATCTGTGCATCGGACAGGTCTATGCGACCAGCGTGTACAAGAACTCGCTGATCGCCCGGTTCGACGTCAGCCAGACCGCGATCGGGGTGATCTTCAGTATCGCGATCGTGATGCTCGGTCTCTCGGCGGCGGTCGGCGGCACCTGGGCCGAGCGCAGCGGACCCCGAAAGACCATGTTCACCTCCGCCTGCTTCTGGGCGGCCGGCTTCCTGATCGGCGCGCTCGGCATCGCCACCCGGCAGCTCTGGCTGCTCTACCTCGGCTACGGCGTGATCGGCGGCATCGGGCTCGGCCTCGGCTACATCTCGCCCGTCTCCACGCTGATCAAGTGGTTCCCGGACCGTCCCGGGCTCGCCACCGGCCTGGCGATCATGGGGTTCGGCGGCGGCGCGCTGCTCGCCAGCCCGCTGTCGCGCCAGTTGCTCTCCCTCTACGACCCCGGCTTCGACCCCGCCAGGGCGGGGGCGGTGGCGTCCAGCGGCGCGCTGGTGGGGCTCTTCCTCACGCTCGGCATCGGCTACTTCGTGATCATGATGTTCGGCGTGTTCAACGTGCGGGTGCCCCCACCCGGTTGGCGCCCGGCCGGCTTCGATCCCGCGTCGGTGGCGCGCAAGCCCATGGTCACCCGGGCCAGCGTGTCCGCCGCGAACGCCATCCGCACGCGCTCGTTCTGGCTGCTCTGGATCGTGCTCTTCACCAACGTGACGGCCGGCATCGGCATCCTGGAGCAGGCCGCGCCGATGATCCAGGACTTCTTCCGGGACAACGGGGTGTCGGCCGTCTCGGTCGCCGCGGCGGGGGGCTTCGTCGGCGTGCTGTCGCTGTTCAACATGGCCGGGCGCTTCGTCTGGTCGTCGACGTCCGACCTCATCGGCCGCAAGCCGATCTACGTGCTCTACCTCGGCCTCGGCATGGTGCTGTACGTCCTGCTGGCGCTGGTCGGGCAGAACGCCACCGTGCTGTTCGTGCTGCTGGCCGGCGTCATCATCTCCTTCTACGGCGGCGGGTTCTCCACCGTCCCCGCCTACCTGCGGGACCTGTTCGGCACCCACCAGGTCGGCGCCATCCACGGCCGGCTGCTGACCGCCTGGTCCGCCGCGGGGGTGGCCGGGCCGCTGATCGTCAACGGGATCCTCGACACGCAGGGCAAGCCGGGCACGCTCACCGCCTCGGCGTACCGACCGGCCCTGTTCACCATGGTCGGCGTGCTGGCCATCGGTTTCATCGCCAACCTGCTGATCCGTCCGGTCCCGGAACGCTTCCACGAACCGGACACCGGCGGAGCCGTGCCGGTGGCGCCGGCCGAGAAGACCGACCCGGTCGCGCTGGGGCCGGAGAGCCGCCCCGCGGCGCCGGCCGTCGGGACGCAACAGGCCCGACTCTGGATCTCCTGGGCGCTGGTCACCGTGCTGCTCGGCTACGGCGTCGTGCAGACCCTGACCACCGCGGCGAAGCTCTTCACGGAGTGACCGACCGCACCACCCCGCAGCCGGAGGCTTGCCCGCGTCTGCCATGCTTCGGGCGGTGACGACCGGCCATCCTTCAGCCCGACACCGCGCCCGCCGCCACACCCGCAGACGTACCGTCCGGTGGATCCTCGCGCTCGGCGCGGCCGCGGCGATCGTCGCGGCCGCCCTGGTGGTGGTGCCACTGCTGCGGCCGCCGGGCCCGCGTCCGCTCTTCCAGCTCCCGGTCGCCTGCGGCGAGACCTGGCAGCTCGGCACCTACCCCGGGCACGACGACTTCGACGTCGACCTGTTCCCCACCACCGGCGAGGCGTGGGGGAGGCCGGTGCTCGCGTCCTCCGCCGGCACGGTCACCGTGGCCGGGATCAACGGCTCGCTGGGCGAGCGCACCCCGGACAACCCGAACGGCCCGCGCGGCCGGGGCGGGGGTTACTGGGTGAAGATCGACCACGGCGGCAGGTGGGAGACCCAGTACCTCCATCTGCTCGAACCGCCGCTGGTCAGGGAGGGCCAGCGGGTCGCCCAGGGCGAGCAGATCGGACGGGTCGGCAGCACCGGCAACTCCGGCGCCCCGCATCTGCACTACGAGCAGCGCCGCGGCTGGGAGAAGGTGGAGACCTACTTCGACGGCCAGCCGTCGGGCATCACGAACGACGACACCGAGTACACCGTCGAACGGACGAGCAACAACTGCTCCGCCGGGCAGCCGTAGCGGCCGTCGGCGCGGTGCCCCGCCAGGCGTGGACGGCGAGGCACCGTGCCGACCGGTCGGCGTCAGGAGCTGGTGAGGATCACGAGCTGCTGGGTCGCCCGGGTCATCGCGACGTAGCGGTCGACGGCCCCCTCGATGCCGGCGCCGAACGTCTCGGGGTCGACGAGGACGACCAGGTCGAACTCGAGCCCCTTCGCCAGTTCGGGGGTCAGCGACCGGACCCGGGAGGTGGCCTCGACAGTGGGATCGCCGATGACGCAGGCGATCCCGTCGGCGTGCGCGGCGAGCCAGGCGTCGAGGATCGGGCGCAGCTCCGAAACGGCTCCGTACCCGACGGGGACGCCGCCGCTGCGGATGGAGGTCGGCACGTTGGCGTCCGGGAGCGCGGCGCGGATGACCGGCTCGGCCGCCGTCATGATCTCCTTCGGCGTCCGGTAGTTGATGGTCAGGGACGCCAGGTCGATCCGGTCGAGCCCGATCCGTTCGAGCCGGTCCCGCCACGACTCGGTGAACCCGTGCCGGGCCTGGGCGCGGTCCCCGACGATGGTGAAGCTCCGGGACGGGCAGCGGAGCAGCAGCATCTGCCACTCCGCGTCGGTCAGCTCCTGCGCCTCGTCCACGACGATGTGCGCGAACGGGCCGGCGAGCCGGTCCGGCTCGGTATCGGGCGACACGCTCCCCTCGACCAGGGCGTCCCGTAGGTCCTGCTGGCGCAGCATCGTCAGCAGACCTTCGCCGTCGTCGTAGGCGTTGGCCTCGATCAGGTCGTCGACGACCCTGGTCATCTGCTCGCGTTCGACGGCGGCCGCGGTGTCGGACCGGCTCCGGCGCCCGGACGCCTGCGGGTCGCCGATCCGCTGCCGGGCCGCGTCCAGCAGCGGCAGGTCCGACAGCGTCCACGCCCGGGCGTCGTCGCGCTGGAGCTTCCGGATGTCGTCAGTGCTCAGCCAGGGGGCGCATTTTTGCAGGTAGGCGGGGACCGACCAGAGATCCGCGACGAGTTCGGCCGGGTCGAGCACCGGCCACGCCCGGTTGACGGCCGTGCGCAGCTCCGGGTTGCGCAGCAGCGACCGGCGGACCAGCTCGTCCGGCTCGTCGCCGTCGTACCTGTCGATCAGGATCGTGAGCAGTTCCGCCCAGATCGCGTCCCGCGCCTCGTTGTGCGGGGTGCCGGGATCCGGCGCGTCGAACGCGTCGGCCCAGTCGGCGGCGCTCAGCCGGAGTTCGGCGTCGTCGGTGGTGACCGTCATCCCCTTGGTCGGCGGCTCCTCGTAGAACCGGACGGCCGCCTCGATCGCCCGCACCAGGTCGGCGGACGACTTCAGCCGGGCCACCTCCGGGTCGGTCTCCACGCGCGCCGCGGCGCCCTCGGGGACGAGGTCCCGCAGGGTGCAGATCTGCACGTCCTCCTCGCCGAGGCTGGGCAGGACGTCGGAGACGTAGGTCAGGTAGGGCTGGTGTGGACCGACGAACAGCACGCCGCCGCGGCGGTGGCCGAGGCGAGGATCGGCGTAGAGCAGGTAGGCGGTGCGGTGCAGCGCGACGACGGTCTTCCCGGTACCCGGGCCGCCGTCCACCACGAGCGCGCCGTTCGATCCCGCCCGGATGATGGCGTCCTGGTCGGCCTGGATGGTGCCGAGCACGTCCCGCATCCGGTCCGACCGGCTGCCGCCCAGGCTGGCGATGAAGGCGGACTGGTCGTCGAGGGCGGCGGCGTGCCCCGCGAACCCGTCCGGGCTGAACACCTCGTCCCAGTAGTCGGTGATCCGGCCCCGGGTCCAGCGGTACCGGCGGCGGCTCACCAGACCCATCGGGTTGGCGTGGGTGGCGCCGAAGAACGGCTCGGCCGCCGGGGAGCGCCAGTCGAGCAGCAGCCGACGACCGGCGCTGTCGGTGAGGCCACGCCGTCCGATGTACACCGGCTCCGGGTCGTCCGCGCTGACCATGTGCCCGAGGCAGAGGTCCAGACCGTAGCGATCCAACGCGCGCAGGCGAGCGGAGAGCCGGCGGACCTCCTGGTCCCGGTCGACCGCCTGCCGGCCCTTGCCGCCGGGCGCCTTGCGCGCGGCGTCGAGGCGGTCGGACAGGTCGGCGGACAACTGCTCGAGGCTCTCCGCCATGGCCGCGAAGTGCCGCTCGTCGTGGGCGATCAGCGCCGGGTCGGCCTTGCCGGCGAGCTGGTCGGGCAGGTCGAACACGCTGGTGCCGGTCACGGGTGCCCGGCCGCCGTTGCCACCGGCCGCGCCGCCCGCCGCCGGCTCGCCGTTCCCACCCGCCCCATACGTCGACATGAACGTACGCATGTCGCAACTCCCCCCCATTTCCGCCAGATCCTGGCCTCGGCCAGCGATTCTGCGGCACGACCCGGGTCTTGCCACAAGCCCCCGGGTCCGCTATACCTTGAAAATGGAGGGGAGCAATCCCCCTTTTTCTTGCCTGCCCCCTTCGGGGATCCGGTGCCGTCAGGTGTCGCGCCGGGCCAGGCCGCCCATCTTCACCGCGGTGAACACCGCGGCGGCCAGTGCGACGTCGGAGAGCAGCATCAGGCCGATGGCGTACGAGCCCTGCACGCCGTACACCCAGCCCATCACCAGCGGCGGGACGAATCCGCCGAGGCCACCGGCGGCGCCGACCAGCCCGGTGACCGCGCCGACCTGGTCGGCCGGGGCGACCTTGCCGACCAGGGCGAACACGGCGCCGCTGGCCGCGCCGAGCAGCACCGCCATGCCGAGCAGCGCGACGGTCGCCACCGGCATCAGCCGGGGCTGGAAGGCCTGCACCACCGCGAAGACCGCCACCCCGCCGAAGCACCAGACCAGCACCGGCACCGGGTGCAGCCGGTCGGAGAGCCAGCCACCCAGCGGGCGGGCCAGCACGGCGAGCACCACGAACCCGGCGGTGCGCAACGCGCCGTCCCCGGCGCTCAGGTCGTACGCGGTGCGCAGGTAGGCGGGTAGGTAGACGCTGAACGCGACGAAGCCGCCGAAGCCCACCGCGTACAGGAAGCACAGTTGCCAGGTGACGGTCAGCCGGCCCACCACGGACAGCCGCCGCCAGGCCGATCCGGCCGGTCGTGCCCGGCCCGGTGCGTCCCGCAGCAGCAGGAACGACAGCACCGCGTAGCCGGCCAGGATCGCGGCGACCAGCAGGAACGGCGCCCGGTCACCGTAGGCGTCGGCGAGCCGGACGGTGGTGAAGTTGGCGATCGCGGTGCCGCCCATGCCGACGCCGAACACCCCGATGGCGAAGCCGCGCCGGGCGGGCGGGTACCAGCCGGACACCAGCGGGACGCCGACCGCGAAGGCGGTGCCGCCGATGCCGAGGAAGAAGCCGGTAACGATCAGCGCCGGGTAGGACGAGACCACGCTCAGGGTCAGCACCGGCACGATGGTGGCGAGCGTGACCAGCGGGAAGACCACCCGAGCCCCGTACCGGTCGGTGAGCGCGCCGACCGGTACGCGCCCCAACGACCCCACCACCACCGGTACGGCCACCAGCAGGGACTGCGCGGCGAAGCTGAGGTCGAGGCGCTCCTTGATGCCGGGGCCGAGCGGCCCGAGCAGCGCCCACGCCCAGAAGTTGACCAGGAAGCCGAGGGTGGCCAGGGCGAGCTGGAGCGTCGCGCCGGACCTGCCCGGCGTCGGCGTGCCGGGCGGGTCGACGTGGGGCGCACCCGGCATCGTGGCGGTGTCCGTCGGCTGTCCGTTGCGGGCGGTGGTCATCGCTGCTCCCGATCGGGTCGTCGGACCGCCCGCTGGCGTCGGCAGGCGGTGCGGATTCCTGTCGCTACGAGCCTCGTCGCGCCGATCGCCGCCGAGCAGGGCCGGAGGTCACCCCTCGGCGGGGACGTCGCCCCGGCCCGTCGGTGGCCGTCATGTTGACGCGGCCGCACCGGACAGGCACCGTGCTCACCGTGCTCACCGCGCTCACCGTGCTCACCGGGCCGAGCGGCTGCGGCCGCCGCGCGGAGTGGGCAGTCGGGGCGGGCCCTCCCAGCCGCGCCGGCTCGGTCGCAACCCGGGCCGCTCGTCCCGGCTGCGGTACACCACGTACGGCCGGGTGACGTAGCCGACCGGAGCGCTGAACGCGTGCACCAGGCGGGTGAACGGCCAGAACGCGAAGAGCGCGAACGCCCCCAGGATGTGGATCTGGAAGGCCACCGGGACGCCGGCCATCACCGCCGGGTCCGGGCTGAGATAGAACAGCGACCGGAACCACGGGGAGATCGTCTCCCGGTAGTCGTAGCCGGGACCGGAGACGTTGGCCCGGACGGTGGCCCAGAGCCCCAGCACGATCACCCCGGCGAGCACCAGGTACATCGCCTTGTCGTTGCGGGTGGTGGCGGCGAAGACCGGGCCGGTGAGCCGCCGGCGGGCGATCAGGATGCCCAGCCCGATCAGGGTGCAGAAGCCGGCCACCGTGCCGATGAACACGGCCATCAGGTGGTACGTGTGCTCGGTGACGCCGACCGCCTCGGTCCACGCCTTCGGCACCAGCAGGCCGCCGACGTGTCCGATGAGGACCATCAGCACCCCGAAGTGGAACAGCGGGCTGCCCCAGCGCAGGATGCTGCTCTCGTAGAGCTGGGAGGAGCGGGTGGTCCAGCCGAACTTGTCGTACCGGTAGCGCCAGATCAGGCCGCCGACCAGGACCGCCAGCGACAGGTACGGGTACACCACCCACAGCAGCGTGTTCACCGGTGCCTCCCTTCGTTCGCGACTGCGGTACTCCGCTGCGCTGCGTTCCTCGCGCTCACCGGTGCCTTCCTTCGTTCGCGACTGCGGTACTCCGCTGCGCTGCGTTCCTCGCGCTCACCGGCGACCTCCGGTGGTGTCGACCAGCCCGAACGGTTCCAGTCCGACCTGCTCGACCGGGGGGCCGGTGCGGGCCAACCGGGCGGCCGCGGCGAGCTCGGCCGGGCCGGCGGGCGGCAGCATCTCCCGGACGGCGGCCACCGCGTGCCGGTAGACCGACCTCTCCCGCCCGAGCGCCTCGACCAGCAGGTCGAGCCCGACCCGGTGGTCGCGCAGCAGCCGCCACCCGCCGTCGTCGACGGCGGCCAGGTCGAGCACCGCGGGCAGGAAGTCGGGCAGCTCGCCGTCGACCACCGCCAGGCCCGCCCGCCGGTACGCGGCGGCGAAGCCGACCAGCGCCTCGCCCCGCTTCCGGGTGTCCCCGCAGGTGTAGTACGTCAGGTGCAGGCAGCAGCGGCGGCGGAAGTCGAACAGCTCCACGTACGCCGCCCGGAGCTGGCCGGCCGGGGTGCCCTCGCGGTGCGCGACCACCTCGCCCAGCGGCCCGGCCAGCGCGGCCGGCAGCTCGTCCAGGGCGGCCCGCAGCACCGGCAGCGCCGCGGTCACCTCGTCGTCGGGATAGCGCAGCAGCAGCGAGGCGGCCCGGGCCGCCACCGCCCGCCAGGCCGGCCCGCTCATCGTCCACCGCCCGGCTCGGTGCCGGACGCCGGGGCGTCGTGATCCGGCTCGGGTTCCCGGGCCCGGGGCGGGAAGAGCCCCTTCGGAGTGCCCTTGCCGTCCCAGTTGAGCAGGTTGACCCGGCGCGGCTCGTCGCCGGGGTCGGTGAAGCCGTCAGCCGTCTGCCGGTCGCGGAGCATGTGGAAGGTCTCCACCTGCACCGGCACCGGCGTCCCGGACGACTCGCCGAACGGTCCCTGCCCGTACGGGCCGCCGCCGCCCATGCCCGGGCCGCCCTCGTAGTCGAGGCTGCACTCGGTGGCGATCGTCTCCAGCCGGTGCGCGTCCTCGGCGTGCGCCGCCGGGATGACGTAGCGCTGCTCGTACTTGGCGATGGCCAGCAGCCGGTACATCTCGTCCATCTGCTCGCCGGTCATGCCGACCGCGGCGGCGATCGACTCGTCGGGCGCCTCGCCCAGGTTGATCCGGCGCTGGTAGGCGCGCATCGCGGCGAGCCGGTCGAGCACCCCGCGCACCGGACCGGGATCGCCGGCGGTGAAGAGCTCGGCGAGGTACTCCACCGGGATGCGCAGCGCGTCGATGGCGCCGAAGAGGTTGCCCGCCGCCTCGCCGTCGTGGCCGGTCTCCCGCAGCACGTCCACCACCGGTGACAGCGGCGGGATGTACCAGACCATCGGCATGGTCCGGTACTCCGGGTGCAGCGGCAGCGCCACCTCGTACTTCATGATCAGATCCCAGACCGGGGAGCGTCGCGCGGCCTCGATCCAGTCGTCGGGGATACCGGCCGCGCGGGCGGCGGCGACCACCCCCGGGTCGTGCGGGTCGAGGAAGACCGAGCGCTGCGCGTCGTACAGGTCGTGCTCGTCCTCCAGCGCGGCGGCCTCGGCGACCCGGTCGGCGTCGTAGAGCATCAACCCGAGGTAGCGCAGCCGGCCGACGCAGGTCTCGGAGCAGATGGTGGGCTGGCCGATCTCGATGCGCGGGAAGCAGAAGGTGCACTTCTCCGCCTTGCCGGTGCGGTGGT
The DNA here is from genome assembly GCF_003176715.1 of Micromonospora sp. S4605. Lineage (NCBI taxonomy): Bacteria > Bacillati > Actinomycetota > Actinomycetes > Micromonosporales > Micromonosporaceae > Micromonospora > Micromonospora sp. S4605. The sequence goes on along the minus strand of NZ_QGSW01000146.1, from coordinate 32,771 downwards.
TGAAGTAGACCTTCTTGTACGGGCAGCCGGTCACGCACATCCGCCAGCCCCGGCAGCGGTCCTGGTCGACCAGCACGATGCCGTCCTCGGCCCGCTTGTAGATGGCCCCCGACGGGCAGGACGCGGCGCAGGACGGGTTGAGGCAGTGCTCGCAGATGCGCGGCAGGAAGAACATGAAGGTCTTCTCGAACTCCTGCTTCACCTGGTCGGAGACCTTCGCCAGCACCGGGTCGGCGGCGGCGATCTCGTTGCCGCCGGCCAGCGAGTCGTCCCAGTTGGCGCTCCAGGTGATCTTCGTGTCCGCGCCGGTGAGCAGCGACTTCGGCCGGGCCACCGGGGTGTCCTCACCGGCCGGCGCGGTGAGCAGGTGCTCGTAGTCGTACGTCCAGGGCTCGTAGTAGTCCTGCATGGCCGGCAGCTTCGGGTTGGCGAAGATGCTGAACAGCCGTTTCACCCGGCCGCCGGAACGGGGCTTGAGCCGGCCGGCGCGGGTGCGGACCCAGCCGCCCTGCCAGCGTTCCTGGTCCTCGTAGGTGCGCGGGTAGCCCTGGCCGGGCCGGGTCTCCACGTTGTTGAACCAGACGTACTCGACCCCGGACCGGTTGGTCCACGCCTGTTTGCAGGTCACCGAGCAGGTGTGGCAGCCGATGCACTTGTCGAGGTTCATCACCATCGCCATCTGGGCCATCACGCGCATCAGTACTGCACCTCCTGCGAGCGGCGGCGGATCACGGTGACCTCGTCGCGCTGGTTGCCGGTGGGTCCGAGGTAGTTGAAGGCGAACGAGAGTTGCGCGTACCCGCCGATCAGGTGGGTGGGTTTGACCAGCAGCCGGGTCAGCGAGTTGTGGATGCCGCCGCGTCGGCCGTTCACCTCGGCCTTCGGCACGTCGATCACCCGCTCCTGGGCGTGGTACATGTAGACGGTGCCCTCGGGCATCTTGTGGCTGACCACGGCCCGGCAGACCACCACGCCGTTGCGGTTGACCGCCTCGATCCAGTCGTTGTCCCGTACGCCGATCTTCGCGGCGTCCGCCTCGCTCATCCACATCGTCGGCCCGCCCCGGGACAGCGTCAGCATCAGCAGGTTGTCCTGGTACTCGGAGTGGATCGACCACTTCGAGTGCGGTGTGAGGTACCGGACGGTGATCTCCAGCTCGCCGTTGCGGCCCAGCCTCGGCTCGCCGAACAGCTTGTGCATGTCCAGCGGCGGCCGGAAGATCGGCAGCGCCTCGCCGGCCTCGTGCATCCAGTCGTGGTCGAGGAAGAAGTGCTGCCGCCCGGTGAGGGTGTGCCAGGGCTTGAGCCGCTCGGTGTTGATGGTGAACGGCGAGTAGCGCCGCCCGCCGTGCTCGCTGCCCGACCACTCCGGGCTGGTGATCACCGGGACCGGGCGGGACTGGGTGTCGGCGAAGGTGATCTGCTTGCCCTCGTGCTCGGCGGCCAGGTCGGCCAGGCGTACGCCGGTGCGCTTCTCCACGTCCCGGAAGCCGGCGGTGGCGACCCGGCCGTTCGTGGTGCCGGAAAGGGCGAGGATCGCCTCGCAGGCGTGCACGTCCGTCGCCAGCGACGGCCGCCCGTCGGCGACGCCGCCGCGGATCTCGCCGTTGCGGCGGCGCAGGTACGCCACCTCGGGCCGGACGTCGACGTGCACGCCCTTGCCGGTGGTGCCGAGGGTGTCCAGCAGCGGGCCGAGGGCGGCCAGTTGGTCGGCGACAGCGCCGTAGTCGCGCTCCACCACCAGCAGCTTCGGCATGGTCCGGCCCGGCACCGGCGTCTCGCCCTCGGCCGCCCAGTCCCGCACCCGGCCGTGCGGCGTGGCCATCGCGTCCGGGGTGTCGTGCAGCAGCGGCGCCGCGACCAGGTCCTTCCGGACACCCAGGTGGGTGGCCGCGAGCCGGGAGAACGCCCGGGCGATGCCGTGGAAGGTGGCGAAGTCGGTGCGGGTCTGCCACGGCGGGTTGATCGCCGGGGTGAACGCGTGCACGAAGGGGTGCATGTCGGTGCTGCTCAGGTCGTGCTTCTCGTACCAGGTGGCGGCCGGCAGCACGATGTCGGAGAAGAGCGTCGTCGAGGTCATCCGGAAGTCGAGGCTCAGCAGCAGGTCGAGCTTGCCCTCCGGCGCCTCGTCCCGCCACGTCACGTCCTTCGGCCGCAGCTGCGCCGGGGCCTCGTCGGCGCGCAGGTTCGCGTCGGTGCCGAGCAGGTGCCGCAGGAAGTACTCGTTGCCCTTGGCGGACGAGCCGAGCAGGTTGGCCCGCCACACGGTCAGCACCCGCGGCCAGTTCTGCGGCGCGTCCGGGTCGGTGCAGGCGAACCTCACCTTCCCCTGGCCGAGCTGCTCCGCCACCCAGCCGGCGGGATCGTCCGGTCGGGCGGCCAGGGCCTCGTCGGCCAGGTCCAGCGGGCTGCGGTCGAAGGTCGGCATCGACGGCATCCAGCCCGACCGGGCCGACTGGGCCAGCAGGTCCATGGTGTGCTTCCCGGCGAAGGCGCCCGTGCCGGTGGGGGAGGCCACCACGTCCGCGGAGTAGGTGTCGTAGCGCCACTGGTCGGTGTGCACGTACCAGAACGCGGTGCCGATCATCTGCCGTGGTGGGCGGACCCAGTCGAGGCCGAAGGCGAGCTGCTGCCAGCCGGTCACCGGCCGGCACTTCTCCTGCCCGACGTAGTGCGCCCAGCCGCCGCCGTTGACGCCCTGGCAGCCGGTGAGGGTCACCAGCGCGAGGATCGCCCGGTAGGTGGCGTCGGAGTGGAACCAGTGATTCGTGCCGGCGCCGAGCAGGATCATCGACCGGCCGCCGGAGCGCTCCGCGTTGTCGGCGAACTCCCGGGCCACCCGGGCCACCTGGGCCGCCGGCACCCCGGTGATCGGCTCCTGCCACGCCGGCGTGTACGGCGCCTCGACGTCGTCGTAGCCGGCCGGCCACTGCCCGGGCAGCCCGTCGCGGGCCACCCCGTACTGGGCCAGCAGCAGATCGAACACGCTGGTCACCAGCTGGCCGCGCACCATCCGGGTCGGCACGCCACGGCGCAGCACCTGTGGGGTGTCGGTGTCGAAGCGGGGCAGCTCCACCTCGACCGGGTCGCCGGCGCCGAGGCAGGTCAGCGCCGGTTCCAGGTCGCCCAGGTCGAGGTTCCACCAGCCCTGCCGCTCGCCCCACCGGTGGCCGAGGCTGCCGCCGGGCACGGCCGGGGCGCCGGTGGCCGAGTCCCAGAGCACCGTCTTGAAGGCCGCCTCCCGCCCGGTCTCGCCCAGGTCCTCGGCGGTGAGGAACCGGCCCGGCCGGTACGCCCCGTCCGCGCCCGGCTCGAGGGTCACCAGGAACGGCAGGTCGGTGAAGCGGCGCACGTAGTCGACGAAGCGCGGGGTGCGCCGGTCGACGAAGAACTCCTTGAGCACGACGTGCCCCATCGCCATCGCCAGGGCGCCGTCGGTGCCCGGCTGGGCGGGCATCCACTCGTCGGCGAACTTCACGTTGTCGGCGTAGTCCGGGCTGACCACCACGACCTTCTGGCCGCGGTAGCGCGCCTCGGCCATCCAGTGCGCGTCCGGGGTGCGGGTCACCGGGACGTTCGAGCCCCACATGACGAAGTAGGAGGCGTCCCACCAGTCGCCGGACTCGGGCACGTCGGTCTGGTCGCCGAACACCTGCGGGGAGGCCACCGGCAGGTCCGCGTACCAGTCGTAGAAGGAGAGCATCGACCCGCCGAGCAGCGAGACGAACCGGGCGCCGACGGCGTGCGACACCATCGACATCGCCGGGATCGGGGAGAACCCGGCGACCCGGTCCGGCCCGTACGCGGAGATCGTGTGCACGTGCGCGGCGGCGATCATCTCCTGCGCCTCGTCCCAGGTGATCCGCACCAGCCCGCCCTTGCCGCGCGCCCGCTGGTAGCGGCGGCGGCGTTCCGGGTCGGCCTGGATGTCCGCCCAGGCGGCCACCGGGTCGCCCAGCCGGCCCTTGGCCTCCCGGTACATCTCCACCAGCACGCCCCGGGCGTACGGGTAGCGCACCCGGGTGGGGGAGTAGGTGTACCAGGAGAAGGCGGCGCCCCGGGGGCAGCCCCGTGGCTCGTACTCCGGCCGGTCGGGCCCGACGCTCGGATAGTCGGTCTGCTGCTGTTCCCAGGTGATGATGCCGTCGCGGACGTACACCTTCCAGGAGCACGAGCCGGTGCAGTTGACCCCGTGCGTGGAGCGCACCACCTTGTCGTACGACCAGCGGTCCCGGTAGAAGGCGTCGGCCTCCCGGCCGCCGATCTGGTGCAGCGTCCGGCCGTCGGCGGAGACCTCGGCCCGGCGTACCAGGCCGCCCACCGACAGCAGCGCTCGCCCCGCCCCTCCCGTCGCTCGTGACATCCGCGCCGCTCCCCTCGGGTAGATCGCCGTGCTGCCCACGTTCGTCAAAGGTGCGCCGGAGCGCAACCGGAGACCGGGGCGTCGCGATCATCGTGCCGGCGCGGTACCGCGGAGAACCGGGCCGAAGGTCCCGAGATCGACGGGCGATGTCCCCGCGGGAGGGCACCGTCGCACGACCGCCCGAGGACGGGCGGGCGTTCTGATCGCGATCGATGGAGGGGGTGCGTTACCGGGGTGCGGCGGCCGGCGGGGTGATCCGGTCCCAGGCCGGGATCGGCAGTGCGATCACCGCCGCCGGGAAGAGCCCGTGCTCCTCGTTGTCGATGTGCCGGTGCAGCCGGTCCAGGGCGGCCAGTACGGCCGGCCAGTCCGGCGCCGCGCGGTCCACGCCGCCGAGCACGCCGTGGATGTCGTCGTGCTCGGCGCAGAGCTTGGCCACCGCGTCGGCCAGGCTGCCCTCCTCCCGCAGCTCCACGAAGAGCCCCCGCTCCTCGGCTGCGGTGTGCGGCAGCAGCAGGGCGAGCAGGTCGTCGAGGGCCGCGTGCGGGTCACCGCCGTCGCGTACCGCGGTGCGGAGCCGGCCGGCGGCGTTCGCGATCGCCTCGTGCTCGGCGGAGAGCCGACCGATCAGCGGGAACTCCCGGCAGCCGCAGTAGTTGCACACGGCACTCATCTCCCCGGCCGGATGGACGTCTGCCGGCATCGTCCGTCCGGCGGCGATGCCGCCGGCAGGGCCGGACGCCCCGGAATCTTGGGACCGTGGACCCGGGTTCGGGAGGTTTTTGCGGGTGAACGACGTTGTAACGTTGGTTGACGTGGAAACCCCGAGAACCGGGCCGGTCGGCGAGACGATCGATCCCCGCCGCCATCGGGCGCTCGGCACCGCCAGCCGGGCCGCGATCCTCGACCTGGTGCGCGCCGCCGACACCGGACTGACCATCGCCGAGGTGGGGGAGCGGACCGGGCTGCACCTCTCCACCGTCCGCGCCCACCTCGACCGCCTGGTCGACGCCGGGCTGCTGGTCCGGGCGCGGGCCAGCGGTGGGCAGCCCGGCCGGCCGGCCTGGCGCTACCGGGCCGCCGCCACGGCGGCACCCGCCCCGGCACCGTACCGGGCGCTCGCCGCCGCCCTGCTCGACCACCTCTCCCGCCGCGATCCCGGCGCCGCCCGGGCCGAGGCCGTCCACGCCGGCCACGGCTGGGGACGCCACCTCGCCGCCGCCGCGACCGCCACCGGCAGCGACCCGGTCGACACGTTGCTCGACGTGCTCCGTGGGCTGGGCTTCGACCCGCGCCGGCACCGGACCGCCGACGGGACGGTCGAGGTCCACCTGCACACCTGCCCCTTCCTGGAACTGGTCAACCGCAGCCCAGACGCGATCTGCGCGCTGCACGTCGGCGTCGTCCGGGGCGCGCTCGAACACGCCGGCGCCCCGCCGACCGGTGCCGTGCTCGAACCCTTCGGCGCGCCCGACGCCTGCGTGGTGCGGCTGACCCTGCCCGCGCCCGACGCCGACGCGGCGCTCGTGCCGTCCGGGGTGAGCTGACCCGTGTCCGCCGCCGCCACCGCCACCCGCCCGGCCGGCTCCCGCCGGCGGATCCGCCGCTTCCTGCCACCGCAGCACGGCGCCTGGGCGATGCTCCTGCTGCCGTACACCGTCGGGGTGGCGCTGGTCGGCCCGCGCTGGCCGCAGCTGCCGCTGCTCGGCGCCTGGCTGGCCGGCTACCTGCTGTCGTACTACGCGTTCCAGGCGATCAAGACCCGCCGACCGCGGCGCTTCGCGGAGCAACTGCTGGTCTACGGTCTGGTGGCCGCGCCGCTCGCGGTGGTCGTGCTGCTCGCCCGGCCGGCCGTGCTCTGGTACGCCCCGGGCTACGCCGCGCTGCTGGCGGTCAACGCCGGGTACGCCTGGCGCCGCCGGGAGCGAGCCCTGCTCAACGACCTCGCCTCGGTGGCGCAGAGTTGCCTGCTGGTCTTCGTGCTGGCAACCATCGCCGGGGTGCCCCTCGCCGAGGTGGCTCCCGCGTTCCTGGCCCTGCTGCTGTACCTGGTCGGCACGGTCTTCTACGTCAAGACCATGATCCGGGAGCGTGGGGATGCCGGCTACCTGCGCCTGTCCATCGGCTTCCATGCGGTCGCGCTGCTCGCCGCGGCCGGGCTCGACCTGCTGCTCGCGCCGGTCTTCCTGCTGCTGCTGATCCGGGCGGCGGCTCTGCCGGGCCGGGGGCTCCGGCCGGCGCGGGTCGGGATGATCGAGATCGGCTGCTCCCTGCTCGTCCTCGCCGTCGTACTGATCGCGTTCTGACCGCCGGCCCCGAGCCGGACGCGGGCGGCCGATCCCGGCTGCCTGACCACCGGGGCCGAGCCGCCGGCGGTTGATCCCGGCTGGCTGCTCCGCCTGTCGCCACCCCCCGGGCACCCCCTCCCGACGCCGGTTCCTCGGCGTGCGCGTGAAAACCGCGTCAATAACCGCCTCGTCGCCGTCATGGTCGCGTCAAAGCCCCTGTCGGCCCGGTTCGCGCGGCGCTTTGATTGCCCGGCGCGGCCGGGAGGCGGCCGCGGGAACTCGTCCGGTAGGGGGAGTCAGACGTGTCTGACGTGCTGTTCGTGGGGCTGACGGTGGGGTTGTTCCTCGCCCTCGCCCTGGTGGTGCGGGCGGTGGAGAAGCTGTGAGTGCGGTCAATGCCGTCGGCCTGGTGCTGGCGATCGGCCTGGGTGTCTTCATGGTGGTCGCCCTGCTGTTCCCGGAGCGCTTCTGATGACCATGACAACGGCCGGCGTCGTCTTCGTCCTGTCGCTGGTGGTGGCGCTGGTCGCCGTGCACAAGCCGGTCGGCGACCACATGTATCGGGTGGTGTCCGGCACCCGGCATTCCCGCGTCGAGCGGGGGATCTACCGCCTGGTCGGGGTCGACCCGGCCGCCGAGCAGGGCTGGGGTGTCTACGCCCGCGGCGTGCTGGCCTTCTCGGCCGTCTCGATCCTGTTCCTGTACGGATTCCAGCGGTTGCAGAACCACCTGTGGCTGTCCCTCGGCTTCGACCCGGTGGTCACCCACGGAGCCTGGAACACCGCGGTGTCGTTCGTGACCAACACCAACTGGCAGTGGTACTCGGGTGAGTCGACCATGGGTCACCTGGTGCAGATGGCCGGGCTGGCGGTGCAGAACTTCGTCTCCGCGGCCGTCGGCATCGCGGTCGCGGTGGCCCTGGTCCGCGGCTTCGCCCGGCACCGGACGGGCCAGCTCGGCAACTTCTGGGTCGACCTGACCCGGATCACGCTGCGCATCCTGCTGCCGATCGCGGTGCTCGGCGCGATCGTGCTGATGCTCGGCGGGGTGGTGCAGAACTTCTCCGCCGGCACCGAGGTCAGCACGCTGACCGGTGGCAGCCAGACCATCACCGGCGGGCCGGTGGCCAGCCAGGAAGTGATCAAGGAACTGGGCACCAACGGCGGCGGCTTCTACAACGCCAACAGCGCCCACCCGTTCGAGAACCCGACGGCCTGGACCAACTGGCTGGAGATCTTCCTGATCCTGCTGATCCCGTTCAGCCTGCCCCGGGTCTTCGGCCGGATGGTCGGCCAGCCCCGCCAGGGGTACGCGATCGCCGCCGTGATGGCGATCCTCGCGCTGGCCAGCGTCGCGCTGACCAACGTCTTCGAACTGGCCGGGCAGGGCACCGTGCCGCAGGCGGTCGGTGCGGCGCTGGAGGGCAAGGAGGTCCGCTTCGACGTGTCGAACTCGGCGACCTTCGCCGCGGCGACCACGTTGACCTCGACCGGCGCGGTCAACTCGTTCCACGACTCGTACACCGCGCTGGGCGGCATGATGCCGCTGGTCAACATGATGCTCGGTGAGGTCGCCCCCGGCGGCGTCGGCGCCGGCCTCTATGGCCTGCTGATCCTCGCGGTGGTCACGGTCTTCGTGGCCGGGCTGATGGTCGGCCGGACGCCGGAGTACCTGGGCAAGAAGATCGGCGCTCGGGAGATCAAGTTCGCCGCGCTGAACTTCCTGGTGACGCCGGCCCTGGTGCTGATCGGCACGGCCGCGGCGTTCGCCACCGGCAACGCGGCGACCGCGCTGAACACCGGCCCGCACGGGCTGTCGGAGGTGCTCTACGCGTTCACCTCGGCCAGCAACAACAACGGGTCCGCGTTCGCCGGCATCACCGTGAACACCACCTGGTGGAACACCGCGCTCGGACTGTGCATGCTGCTCGGCCGGTTCCTGCCGATCATCTTCGTGCTCGCGCTGGCCGGCTCGCTGGCCCGGCAGCAGCCCACCCCGGCCTCCGAGGGGACCCTGCCGACCCACCGCCCCCTGTTCGTCGGGATGGTCGTCGGCGTCACGGTCATCCTCGTCGCGCTGACCTTCCTGCCCGCCCTCGCGCTCGGCCCACTGGCCGAAGGGCTCTGATCTCCATGAGGAACGAGAACATGTCCGTCCCGTCGGTGACATCCGGCGAAGCGCCGACCGCCGGCACTTCCGCCCGCCAGGGCAACCGTGCCGGCGGGGGGCTGCTGGACCCACGGCAGCTGGTCCGGTCCCTGCCGGACGCGCTGCGCAAGCTCGATCCGCGCACCCTGTGGCGCAACCCGGTGATGCTGATCGTCGAGGTCGGCGCCGCCTTCACCACCGTGCTCGCGGTCGCGGACCCGTCGGTGTTCGCCTGGGCGATCACGGGCTGGCTCTGGCTCACCGTGCTCTTCGCCAACCTGGCGGAGGCGGTGGCGGAGGGTCGGGGCAAGGCCCAGGCGGCCACCCTGCGCCAGGCGAAGCGGGACACCATCGCCACCCGCCTGATCGGCTGGGCGCCCGGCATGCCGGCGAACCGGTACCGGGACGAGGCCGTGCCGGGTCCGGAGCTGAAGCAGGGCGACATCGTCCTGGTCGAGGCGGGCGGCGTGATCCCCGGCGACGGTGACGTGGTCGAGGGCATCGCCAGCGTCGACGAGTCGGCCATCACCGGCGAGTCCGCGCCGGTGATCCGTGAATCGGGCGGCGACCGTAGCGCGGTCACCGGCGGCACCCGGGTGCTCTCCGACCGGATCATCGTACGGATCACCCAGAAGCCCGGCGAGAGCTTCATCGACCGGATGATCGCCCTGGTCGAGGGCGCCAACCGGCAGAAGACGCCGAACGAGATCGCGCTGAACATCCTGCTCGCCGCGCTCACGATCATCTTTCTGCTCGCGGTGGCCACCCTCCAGCCGCTGGCGATCTTCTCGAAGGGTTACCAGGCGGCCGCGCCGGACACCGGCGCGATCACCGACACCGGCGTCAGCGGCGTGGTCCTGGTGTCCCTGCTGGTCTGCCTGATCCCCACCACCATCGGCGCGCTGCTGTCGGCGATCGGCATCGCCGGCATGGACCGCCTGGTGCAGCGCAACGTGCTCGCGGTCAGCGGCCGGGCGGTCGAGGCGGCCGGCGACGTGAACACCCTGCTGCTGGACAAGACCGGCACGATCACCCTGGGCAACCGGCAGGCCGCGGAGTTCCTCCCGGTCGACGGGGTCGCGGCGGCCGACGTGGCCGACGCGGCGCAGCTCGCCAGCCTGGCCGACGAGACGCCGGAGGGGCGCTCGGTGGTGGTGCTCGCGAAGAACGAGTTCGGGCTGCGCGAGCGCGAGCCCGGGGTCATGCCGCACGCCACCTTCGTGCCGTTCACCGCCCAGACCCGGATGAGCGGCGTCGACCTCGGCGCGGAGAGCGTCGACGGCGGCGTACGCCGGATCCGCAAGGGCGCCGCGGCGGCGGTGCTCACCTGGGTACGCGAGAACGGCGGCCACCCGACCGGCCAGGTGGACGAGCTGGTGGACGGGATCAGCGGCACCGGCGGCACCCCGCTGGTCGTCGCCGAGCACCTCGACGGCCAGCCCGCCCGCGCGCTCGGCGTCATCCATCTGAAGGACGTGGTCAAGTCCGGGATGCGCGAGCGGTTCGACGAGATGCGCCGGATGGGCATCCGAACCGTGATGATCACCGGAGACAACCCGCGGACCGCGAAGGCGATCGCGGACGAGGCCGGGGTGGACGACTTCCTCGCCGAGGCCACCCCGGAGGACAAGCTCGCCCTGATCCGAAAGGAGCAGGAGGGCGGCCGGCTGGTCGCGATGACCGGCGACGGCACCAACGACGCGCCGGCGCTGGCCCAGGCCGACGTCGGGGTGGCGATGAACACCGGCACGTCGGCCGCGAAGGAGGCCGGCAACATGGTCGACCTCGACTCGGACCCGACCAAGCTCATTGAGATCGTCGAAATCGGCAAGCAGCTGCTGATCACCCGGGGCGCGCTGACCACGTTCTCCATCGCCAACGACGTGGCGAAGTACTTCGCCATCATCCCGGCCATCTTCGCCGGCCTGTACCCGAGCCTGGACGCGTTGAACGTCATGCGCCTGGCCAGCCCGGAGTCGGCGATCCTGTCCGCCGTCATCTTCAACGCGATCGTCATCGTCGCGCTGATCCCGCTCGCCCTGCGCGGCGTGCGGTACCGCCCGGCCAGCGCGTCGAAGCTGCTCAGCCGCAACCTCTGGCGCTACGGCCTGGGCGGCCTCGTCGTGCCGTTCCTCGGCATCAAGCTCATCGACCTGCTCATCCAGTTCATTCCGGGGATTTCCTGATGCGCCTGCCCAGCTGGCTCGCCCAGCACCTCGCCGCTCTGCGGGCCCTGCTCGTCTTCACCGTCCTGCTCGGCCTGCTCTATCCGCTCGCCCTGGTCGCCGTGGGCCGGCTCCCCGGTCTCGACGGCAAGGCGGACGGCTCCCTGGTCAGCCTCGACGGGCGGACCGTCGGCAGCAGGCTGATCGGGCAGTCGTTCACCGACGCCGACGGCAACCCGGTGCCGCGCTACTTCCAGAGCCGCCCGTCCGCCGCCGGCGACGGATACGACCCCACCGCTACCGCGGCCAGCAACCTCGGCCCGGAAAGCGTGGTGGACACCATCGCCACCGACCCCGAGGAGTCCACGCCGAGCCTGCTCACCCAGGTCTGCGCGCGCAGCAAGGCGGTCGGCGAGCTGGACGGCGTGGACGGGCGCCGGCCGTACTGCACCCCGGACGGGGTGGGTGCGGTGCTCGCGGTGTTCCGCGCCGACGGGCTCACCGGCCCGGTGACCCGGGTGGTGAGCGTCAACCAGACCGCCCCGGCCATCCCGTTCCTGACCAGCTACCAGGGGGTGCCGGTCGAGCTGGCCGAGCGCGGGCGGGACTACGTGGCCGAGGGTGGGGTCGTCACCCCGGTCCGCGGCGACGCGCCGGCGGACCCGGCGGTGCCCGCCGACGCGGTCACCGCCAGCGGCAGCGGGCTCGACCCGCACATTTCCCCGGCGTACGCGGAGTTGCAGGTCAACCGGGTCGCGCGCGAGCGCGGCACGGACCCGGACGCGGTCCGCCGGCTGGTCGAGGAGCACACCACCGGCCGGGCCCTCGGATTCATCGGCGAACCCGGGGTGAACGTGCTGACCCTCAACCTGGCGCTGGACCGGGAATTCCCGGCCCGCTGAGGCCCCCGATCGCGCGGGCGGGGCCACCCGGGTGGTCCCGCCCCGTACCGTCATCGCAGGGAGAGGAAGGTCGCGTGCCACGAGGTGAACTCCGCATCTACCTGGGCGCCGCCCCGGGCGTCGGCAAGACGTACGCCATGCTGGAGGAGGCTCACCGGCGGGCCGAGCGGGGCACCGACGTGGTGATCGGGCTGGTGGAGACGCACGGCCGAACGCACACCGCGGCCATGATCGGCGACCTGGAGCAGGTCCCCCGCCGCGCTGTCGGCTACCGCGGCGCCGAGTTCACCGAGATGGACGTCGACGCGGTGCTGGCCCGCCGTCCGCAGGTCGCCCTGGTCGACGAACTGGCGCACACCAACGTGCCCGGCTCCCGCAACGGCAAGCGCTGGCAGGACGTGCAGGAGCTGCTCGACGCCGGCATCGACGTGCTCTCCACGGTCAACATCCAGCACCTCGAGTCGGTCAACGACGTGGTCGCGCAGATCACCGGGACCGTCCAGCGGGAGACGGTGCCCGACGAGGTGGTCCGGGCCGCCGAGCAGGTCGAGCTGGTCGACATGACCCCGGAGGCGTTGCGCCGGCGGATGGCGCACGGCAACATCTACCGGCCCGACAAGATCGACGCGGCGCTCGGCAACTACTTCCGGGTCGGCAACCTCACCGCGCTGCGCGAGCTGGCGCTGCTCTGGCTGGCCGACAAGGTGGACGAGCAGCTCGGCCGCTACCGGGACCAGCAGGGCATCGCCGACACCTGGGAGGCCCGGGAACGGGTGGTGGTGGCGCTGACCGGCGGGCCGGAGGGGGAGACGCTGATCCGCCGGGCCGCGCGGATCGCCGCCCGCGGCAAGGGCGCCGACCTGCTCGCCGTGCACGTGGCCCGCAGCGACGGCCTGGTCGGCGCGGACCCGGCGCAGCTCGCCCGGCAGCGGGTGCTGGTGGAGAGCCTCGGCGGCACGTACCACCAGGTGCTCGGCACCGACGTGCCGGCCGCCCTGCTGGACTTCGCCCGCGGCGTCAACGCCACCCAGCTCGTCCTCGGCGCCAGCCGCCGGGGTCGGTTCGCCCAACTCTTCTCCCGGGGCGTCGGGGTGACCACCATCGCGCAGTCCGGCGCCATCGACGTGCACCTGGTCACCCACACCGAGGCCGGCCGGGGGCGCCGGGCCGCCGGGGTGCCGGCGGCGCTGTCCCGGCGTCGGCGGCTGCTGGGGTTCGCCCTGGCCGCGCTCGGCCTACCCGTGCTCACCCTGCTGCTGACGGTGCTGCCGGACGTCACCCTGGCCAGCGACATCCTGCTCTTCCTCGCCGGCGTGGTCGCCGTCGCGCTGGTCGGCGGGCTCTGGCCGGCGCTGGTCGCCGCGCTCGGCGGATCGCTGATCCTCAACTGGTTCTTCACCCCGCCCTACCACACGCTGACCATCGCCGAGCCGGACAACCTGCTCGCCCTGGCCGTCTTCGTCGGGGTGGCGGTCTCGGTCAGCTGGATCGTGGACGTCGCGGCGCGGCGTACCCGGGAGGCCGCCCGTGCCGCCGCCGACGCCCAGACGCTCGCCGCGGTGGCCGGTGGGGTGCTGCGCGGTGGGCGCCCGCTGATCGCGCTGCTCGACCAGCTCCGCGAGACGTTCGGCCTGCGCGCGGTCAGCATGCTGGAACTCGCCGCGGAGGCCACCGGCCGGCCGGCCCGGACCCGGGAGGAGCGGGCGTGGCGGGTGGTGGCGAGCGTCGGCGACCGTCCGGCCACCACCCCGGACGCGGGGGAGACGACGGTGCCGGTCGACGAGCGGATCACCATCGTCCTCCGCGGCCGGCGGCTGGCGGCCGCCGACCGGCGGCTGGTCGAGGCGTTCGCCGCCCAGGCAGCGGTGGCGCTGCGGCAGGAGCGGCTGGCCGAGGAGGCGGCCACCGCCCGGCCGCTGGCGGAGGCCGACCGGATGCGGACCGCGCTGCTGGCCGCGGTCAGCCACGACCTGCGAACCCCGCTCGCCTCGGCGAAGGCGGCGGTGACCAGCCTGCGCAGCCCGGACGTCGACTTCGACGAGGAGGACCGGGCGGAGCTGCTGGCGACCGCCGAGGAGTCGCTGGACCGGCTGGCCCGGCTGGTGGCCAATCTGCTCGACATGAGTCGGCTCCAGGCGGGCGCCCTCGGGCTCACCCCGGCCGCGATCGGCCTCGAGGACGCGGTGCCGCGCGCCCTGGACGAACTCGGGCCGCCGGCCGCGGGCGTCACCGCCGACATCCCGGCCGACCTGCCCGCCGCCACCGCCGACCCGGGCCTGCTGGAGCGGGTGCTGGTCAACCTCATCGCGAACGCCCTGCGGTACAGCCCGCCCGAGCAGCCGCCGACGGTGACCGCCAGCGCCCACGCGGGCCAGGTCGAGCTGCGGGTCATCGACACCGGCCCGGGCATCCCGGAGGACCAGTGGGAGCACGTGTTCCTGCCGTTCCAGCGCCTCGGCGACCGGGACAACCAGACCGGGGTCGGCCTCGGGTTGGCGCTCTCCCGCGGGCTCGCCGAGGCGATGGGGGGCAGTCTCACCCCGGAGACCACGCCGGGTGGTGGACTGACCATGGTGCTGCGGCTGCCGGCCGCCAGCCAGGGCATGGTGGAGGGACCACAGGAATGACCAGGGTCCTGGTCGTCGACGACGAGCCGCAGATCCTGCGGGCGCTGCGGATCAACCTGCGCGCCCGCCGGTACGACGTCGAGGTCGCCGAGACCGGCGCCGGCGCGCTGAAGGCCGCCGCCAGTCACCCGCCCGACCTGGTCGTCCTCGACCTCGGCCTGCCGGACATGGACGGTGTCGAGGTGATCCGCGGGCTGCGCGGCTGGACCGGCGTGCCGATCATCGTGCTCTCCGGGCGGGCCGGCAGCGAGGACAAGGTGGAGGCACTCGACGCGGGCGCGGACGACTACGTGACCAAGCCGTTCGGGGTCGAGGAACTGCTCGCCCGGATCCGGGCGGTCACCCGGCGGCTCGGACCCTCGACCGACGCGAGCGCGACGTTGCGGGTGGGGCGGCACACCGTCGACCTCGCCGACCGCACGGTCAGCCGCGACGACGGCACCGAGGTCAGGCTCACCCCGACCCAGTGGGCGGTGCTGGAGAAGCTGCTCCGCCACCCCGGCAAGCTGGTCAGCCAGCGGCAGTTGCTGCACGACGTGTGGGGGCCGGAGTACCAGAACGAGACGAACTACCTGCGCCAGTACATGGCCCAGCTGCGCCGCAAACTCGAGGACGACCCGTCCCGCCCCCGGCACCTGATCACCGAACCGGGGATGGGCTACCGCTTCCGCCCGTGACGACGCCTGGTGCCGGTCGAAGAGCCGGCGCGCGGCTGATGGTCCGCTGTTGACCGAACGGGGATCATCGGAGTTGCCGGGAGTGCCGAACGATGGGGTGTGCCATGGTCGTGGAACCGAACGACGCC
This sequence comes from Micromonospora sp. S4605, assembly GCF_003176715.1. Taxonomy (NCBI): domain Bacteria; kingdom Bacillati; phylum Actinomycetota; class Actinomycetes; order Micromonosporales; family Micromonosporaceae; genus Micromonospora; species Micromonospora sp. S4605. The sequence continues at coordinate 17,474 of NZ_QGSW01000146.1, read as the reverse complement.
CGCACCGAGCGGTCCTACGCGATGGAGGTCGCCGACGGTTCGTACCGGTGGTATCTGGTGGCCGCGAAGCGCTCCCGCCGATCACACCGGATTTCCGAACTCACCACCGTGGTGCTCTCCGCGGCGATCCCGCTCGCCGCCCTGCTCGTGCCCAGTCGGCCGCAGATTCCCGCGATTCTGGGTTCGCTGCTGGTGGTCATCGCGGGGTGCCGCGCGGTGTTCCAGTGGCAGGAGAACTACCTGCGGTTCAGCCAGGCGCGGGAGGCGGTGGAGGAACAGCGTCGGCTCTATCGGGTGGGCGCGCACCCGTACGACGATCCGGCCCTGCGCGACGCCGAACTCGTGAAGGCGGTGACCCGGATCGAAGGCGATGAAATGCAGCGATGGGCGCAAATCGCCCAGGAACGCGCGGAGCCGGGTCGGTCGCTGCCGAACTAGACGTGTCGTTGAGTCGGATATTTGTAGTCGTTTTCGCATCTGCGGTTTGTTTTAATGCAGGGAAGTGAGGCAATTTCGCCGGCCAGGGGGCGGGTATGCCACTAGCTGACGTGTCAGTCCAGCCGACCCGCCCGAGCAGCGCCGGTCCCGACAGCGCCAGTGCCATCACCGTGTCCGATGAGGACGAAGGCTTCGACGTCCTGTCCCATCACCTGCGCGCGGCCCGCCGCCGGCAGCGCGATCCGGAGTCGACGGAGCAGGTCGCGCCGTGGAACTCCGCGGTCTGACGCCCTGGCTCCCGTTCCGGCAGTTCGTGGTGAAGATCCACGGCTGGTGCGACCTGGCGTGTGACTACTGCTACGTGTACGAGCACGTCGACCAGAGTTGGCGGCGTCGCCCCCGGGCCATGTCCGCCGCCGTGGTCGACGCGACGGCGGCGCGGATCGGCGAACACCTGCGGCGGCACGGGGTCCGGGAGGCCCGGGTCATCCTGCACGGCGGTGAGCCGTTGCTGGCCGGCCCGGCCCACCTGGCGAGGACCGTTGCCGCCGTCCGCGCCGCCGCGCCCGCGGACACCGACATCGGCTTCACCGTCCAGACCAACGCCGTCCGGCTCGGGCACGAGTTCCTCCGGCTCTTCCTGGACCAGCACGTCCGGGTGGGGGTGAGCCTCGACGGTGGACTCGCCGCGCACAACCGGCACCGCCGCTCGGCGGCCGGCGCGGAGAGCTTCCCCCGGGTCGCGCGGGCGCTGGCGCTGCTGGGCAGCGAGCCCTACCGGCCGATCTACGGCGGCATCCTCTGCACCATCGACCTCGCGAACGATCCGCTGGAGGCCTACCGCAGTCTCCTGGCGTTCGAGCCGCCGATGATCGACCTCCGGCTGCCGCACGGGAACTGGGTCCATCCACCGCCCGGGCGGCACCCGGCCCGCACCGGGACGCCGTACGGCGACTGGCTCGTCGCGGTCTTCGACGAGTGGTACGACGCCCCGCGCCGTCCCGTCGCGATCCGGCTCTTCGACTCGATCATCCAGCTCCTGCTCGGCGGCGCGAGCGGCACGGAGGACATCGGCACCACCCGGACCGGCGCGGTGGTCATCGACACCGACGGCAGCATCCAGGGCAGCGACGTGCTGAAGACCACCGTCCCCGGCGCACCGGAGACCGGGCTCGACGTGTTCTCCCACTCGTTCGACGACGCCCTCGCGGTGCCGTCGATCCGCGCCGAGCAACGGTCGGCGTACGCCGTCCCCCGGGCCTGCGGTGGCTGTGACGTGCTCGACGTCTGCGGCGGCGGGCTGTACGCGCACCGCTTCCACCCCACCGCCGGGTTCGATTTCCGCTCCGTCTACTGCCTCGACCTGTTGCGGATCATCCGACACGTCCGGCGACGCGTCTCGGCGGACCTGGCCGCCCGGCGACCCCCCTCCGCGTCGGCGCCGCTCACATGACGAACGGCTCGATGTCGAGGTCGACCCGGCGCTTCTGGCGCCCCAGCTCCGTGATCGGATGATCGTTGCCCAGCACCTGAGCCGAGTAGGCCACCGCGTCGTGCCAGCCCGACTGGTCGTAGTCACCGCCGGCGAGCCGACCCACCGCGACGTTCAGCATCGCGCCGATCAGGGCGATGTTCTCCGGTCGCAGTGTCTCCCGGAGGATGTCGTACGCGCGCTCGTCGGTGTGCCGGCCGTACTCGGCGTCCCCGGCGGCGTGCGCGGCGTTCGCGACGTTGACCAGGGCCAGCGCGGTGATGGTGTGCGCGGCGCCGAGCACCTCCTCGAACCCCGCCGCCGCCCGCTCGGCCATGGTGCGACCGGCCGACAGGTCACCGCACCGGCGGGTGAAGACACCGAGGTTGTTGAGGGCGACCAGGTACAGCGGGTGCGTGGGTTCGAACAGCTCCCGGTAGGCCCGTTCGGCGTCCGCGGCGAGCCGCCGGGCGACGTCGTCCTCGCCGAGGTCGGACGCCACGTTCGCGCGTTCCAGGCGGCACCCGACGGTGGCCGGGTGACCGGCGCCGAGGACACGCTCGTAGCGCGGCAGCGCGATGTCGAGCAGGCTGGCCGCCAGCCGGGTCTCGCCGAGCCAGCGCAACGTCGTCGCGAAGTTGCGCAGCGTCCGCAGGGTGTCGGGATGCTCTTCGCCGAGCACCTCCTCGCAGGCCTTCCACGCCACCTCGAGCGTCTTACGCGAACCTTGCAGGTCCCCGTTGTCCCGCTGGTCCGTGCCGTAGGCGTCGGCCGAGGAGAGGGTGAAGGGGTGCCGCTCGCCCAGCAGCCGGCGTCGCTTGTCCAGCGTCTGCCGGTCCAGCCGCAGCGCTTCCGCGTAGTTGCCGGCCAACCGCATGGTCAGCGCGTAGTTGAGCGCCGCCATCAACGTCCGCGGATGGTCCTCGCCGAGCACGACCGGGATGAGCCCGAACGTCTTCGCCTCCCGCTCCTCGGCCTCGGCCCACCGGCCCTGCTCCCGCAGATCCTGGGCGTAGCTGCCGGCGACCATCAGGGTGTACGGGTGGTCCTCCCCGGCCACCCGGGTGAACCGCTCCATCAGGTCGTTGTCGATTCCGTACGCCTCGGCCATCCGCCCCAGGTCACGGATGATGTTGGCGTACTGGAACCGCAGGAGCAGCGTCATCACGTCGTCGGGATCCGGGAACAACTCCGCCCAGGCGGCGATGGCCCGGTCGGCGAGCTGCTCGCCGCCGGCGTAGTAGCCGCGCAGCCGCAGGTAGCGGACCAGGTCGATGATCAGCTTTCGGACGTTCGGCGAGTTCGAGGTGACCGCGTCGAGTGCGTCGACGTGCGGCCGGAGCCCCTCGTAGAGCGGCCAGTTGTCGGCGTTGTCGGCGTCGCCCGGGTTGATGTCCGCCAACGCCTCCTGGGCGATGCCCCGGTCAATCACCCGCGCGTCCGGGCTGAGGCCGTGCCGGATCGCCTGCTGGGTGAGCACGTGCATGCTGATGCTGCGGCTGGCCGGATCGGACTTGATCAGACCGAACCGTCCGATGTGCTGGATCAGCCGGCTGAGCAGGAGTGGGTCGCGGAGCGCCGCGTCATGCTCGGCGAGCAGCGAACCGATGCGCTCGGACTTCAGGATGGCCGTGGGGATCGGGTTGGGTGCGAAGAACGCGAGCAGCTCGACCAGCCGGGCGGCGGCCGGGCTCCGGCCGCGCAGCGACTCCATCGCCACCGAGAACGTCGCGGTGATCGGCGCGTCGTAGCCGGGCACCTGGAGGGCCTCGGCGACGTGTCCCTCCAGCAGCCGCAGGTACTCCGGCAGGGTGCCGGCCGTGCTCGCCAGCCAGTAGCCCGCCGTCTCGACCGCCGCCGGAAGGTCACCGAGCCGCTCCGCCAGGACCGCTGACTCGCTGGTGGCCAGCTTCGCGCCGCGCCGGGCGAGCAGGGCGACGCTCTCGGCCCGCTCGAACACGTCGACCTGCATCTCCCGGGTGGAGCGGGACCACGCCTGGTCCCGGGTGGTGATGATGGCGTCGCCCGGGCCGGTCGGCACCAGGTCGGCCAGCTCGCCGGGATCCTCGGCGTTGTCGAGCACGACGAGCCAGCGGGTGGCCCCGTCCCGCTCGCGCAGGGCGCGCAGCACCGCGTCGACCCGCCCGGTGCCGTCCCGGTTGGGCGGCAGCCCCAGCACCTCGCCCAACGCCTCGAAGCCGGCGGTCACCTGTTCGACACTGTCGGCCGAGATCCACCACACGATGTCGTACGCGGCCGCGAACCGGTAGACGTACTCCAGGGCGATCTGCGTCTTGCCGACGCCGCTCATGCCGATCAGCGAGACCGCGGTCGACCCGTTGAGGTCGAGCAGCCGATCGCGCAACTCCTCGATCGTCGCCTCCCGCCCGACGAACGCGGGGTTGCGCCGACTCGGCACCCGCCAGTGCCGGGTGTGCTGGGCGGGAAAGCGGATACGCGAGAGTTCGCCGGCGGCGGATCCGGGCGGCGTGTAGCGGATCCCGAGGGCGGTGAAGACGGCCTGCACCGCCTCGTCCGCCCGGAGGTTGGGGAAGTCCACGGTGCCAGCCACCGACGCCGGCACCGGCAGGACCGGACCGTTGACACGCATCGGCACGAGGAAGTCGGCCGGACGCAGATCGGCCCGGTCGACCTCGCGCCGCCAGTACCGTTCGATGCCCTCGTAGGTCAGCCCGTCGTGCGACAGCAGCACGACGACCCGGTCGATGCCCTCCAGCGCTGGTGCCTCCTCCCGGCCCGGCCCGACCAGCAGGCAGTCGTGGCCGATCCGGGTCAGTTCCTGGCTGATCCACTCCGCCCAGATCCGGTCGATCGCGGCGTACTGCACGATCACCTGGATCGGCGCCGAGGTTGCCGTCCGCTCGAACCGGGCCAGCACCGACAGTCGCTGCTTCTCCGGGGTGTCCGGGGTCTCCAACGGCCGGTCGGCCAGCAGCTCGGCGAGGGCCACGAACGCCGACAGCGGCGAGTTCGGCTCGCTCGGGCGGTCACCGAAGACCGCCAGGATCTCCTCGTACGCGTAGTACGGCTTGTACGGCACCTCGACGCTGCGCCAGTAACGGTCGCCGTCGAGCTCGAGCGCGTCGGTGTACGGCCGGAACTTGCGCTGCGCGTAGTCCCGGCCCCGCTGGAGTTTGGCCTGCTCGCCCGGCTCGACCCGGCCCGGCAGCGGGTAGATCCTGATCGACGGGTCCGCGCGCACGATGGACCGGGCGACGCTGACCGCGCCGTCGACGCCCTGGGTGTTGAGGGCGAAGCAGTCGACGACCGTGTCCGGGAGGGTGATGGTGCATACCCCGGCGCTGTCGCTCAACCCGGTCCGGCTGTCGACCAGCACGAAGTCGTAGTCGCGACGCATACCCGCCGCGAGCGCGTCGATGAAGCCCTTACCGTTGAGGCGCTGCCAGAAGTTGTCCCAGTCGAACTTCGAGACCTTCACCGAGTACCGGCCGTCCTGCTTGCCGGACGGGAGGAAGTCCAGCACACCGCCGTGCGGAAACATCCAGTTCAGCGACATCGTGGCGCTGTCGAGGCGGCTCACCTCCTCGAACCACGAGGGCGAGCTCTCCTGGGTCACCGTGGCCGCGCTGTAGCGCTGGAGCAGCTCGATCAGGCCCTCGGTCCGGCGCAGCTCGTCGTCGACCAGGAACGGGTGGAAGTAGCGGTGCAGGCCGGGCGACTCGAGGTCCCAGTCGATCGTCAGCACCTTGTAGCCGTTGCTGGCCAGGATCCACGCGGTGTTGGCCAGCGCCATCGTCCGGCCGCTGCCGCCCTTGTACGAGTAGAAGGTGATGATCCGCCCCTGCCGCGGCTCACCGGCGGCGGGCTCGGGGACGCTACCGGACACCGTGGACCTCCCTCTGGATCGCTGTCACCGGTCAGTTGCCGTGCAGTCGCGGAAGCTCACCCCTGCCGCCCAGATCGGGCGGCGTGCGGGGTCTGCCGTCAGGGTGCTGCCGAGCGGTCACCTCGGCGTCCCGTTGCCGGGGAACCGCCCCGGCGCCGCTCCCCGTGGGCGGAACGGTCGGAAACGCGGCGGGCAGGCGGTAGAAATCCGGACCCGGCCGGGATGGCGGAATCGGATGACTCCGCGCCGTACCGACGATCAGAGCCGCGAGCTTGCCCACGAATTCATGGTAGGCATCACGATGCCGGGTCAATCGCATGACGTGGAGCAGGCCCTCGTCGAACACGACGGTCGACATTGATCGGTCGGCGTACTGAATCGTGCCGAGGTGCTCCGGAATCTCGGTCGGCCGCCACGAAACAGGCAGCAACGAGGGCGCGGCGCGACCGGTGGTCGCGCGGTATGCCGACAGGCGGTCGGCGAAGGCCTGCCATTCCCGACCACAGGATTCGCTGGCGAAGTAGGTCGGTGAGCTGAGCGCGACGAAGACCCGACAGGTGCCGAGTGCGGTCCTGATCTCCTCCGACCAGTCGGCGCCGAGGCGCAGGTTGGCGATGCTGAGAAACCCGGTGGCGGCCGGGTCGCTCTTCCGAGTGCCGCTCACCGCCCGCACCTCGTTGCGCAGATCCTTGAAGAAGCGCGCCACCAACTCGTCGTCGGTGTCGCTCGATTCGGCGAAGCTCAGGAAGAAGAAGGTGTCGGGGTCGGCCTCCGCGCCCGCCGTGCCGCGCCGACCGGTTGCCCCGCTCAAGGGGCGTCGAGCAACGGGCGGCTGCCGGCAGGGGCGCCCGGGGCGACTCTGCGGACATCCGCGGAGCGGAAGGTGAGGTTGCGCGACGCCTCCAGGATGCCGCCCAACTCCTGCTCGAACTCCTCGGCGGAGTCGGGGCCGATCCGCAGCATGGGGTTGCACCGCGCGGAGCGCAGGGCGAGCAACCGCGACAACGCCTCGGTCAGCTGCTCCCGCGCCTGGCTCGTCTCCGGGTCGGTGGCACTGATCGGCACCACGAATCCGGTGGCCGGGTCGGCTCGCCGGTCGACTTCCGCCAGCGCCTCCCGGTGCGCGGCGATTCGCACCACCCAGGCGTCGATCAGCATGACGAGCAGTTCGTCGTCGGCGTCCGCCCGCTCCAGCACACCGACGATGTCCTCGATGTCGTCGATGACATCGGAGTCGAACAGATGGTCGGCGGCGACCGCCTGTGCCTGGGTGGCGAGGGCCTCCGGCCGCAGTGGACGGTACGGCCGCCAATCGGCCCGCCGGGGACCGTAGAAGTCGAGGTCTTCGCGGACCGGGGCCATCTCGTCGCGACGTCCCGCCGCGACGACGAAGCGCACCGACTGCGACGGGAACCCGGCTCTGGCGCCAGCCGGCCGGGCGGCGTGGTCGCCCACCGCTCGGAAGGCGTTCGGCGTGGCCGCGTAGGGCAGCAGGGTGACCGCCGGCCGTACCGGATCGGTGCGGCTGACCTCGACGATGTGACGGGCGAGTCTGCCCAGCAGGTCGCGGTAGCGGGACCGGTTGCTCGTGAGCCGAACCAGTGCCCGGACGTCCGCCCGCCGCGCCACGTCCGTGGTGAACTCGCCGGCAGGGAGGTCGCCGTAGAGCCCGTTGTCGCCCCAGGCGACCGGCACGACGGCCTTCGGCCGGCGCCCGGTGATCGTCTCGTGGTGGTGCAGCCGGTCCTGAAAGGCCGACCATTCGCGGCCACACCGCTCGGTGAGGAAATACCGCTGCGAACAGATCGCGAGGAACACCGTGCATTCCGCCAAAGCCTGCGCGGCCGGTCTCGTCCATTCACCGTCGAGGACGGCGTCGTCGCCGAATGTGAAGACCGTCAACGACGTATCGCCGCCGCTCAGCAGCCGGACGGCGTCGCAGAGTTCGCCGAGGAACGCTTCGGCGTAGGCGCCGTCGTCGTCGGGTCTGTAACTCAGAAAAATGGATGCCACAACCCCTCCGGACACGCTCGATTGGACGCGGAGGCGCGGTCTCGGCGCAGGTCGCAGGATCCTCCAGAGCTACATACATACACGCAAGGGTGTTGAGAACGCAATCGGGTGCACAGTCGGATAAGCGCTGGTGCAAATCGGACGATAACCGGCCGGTCGACGGTGCGGCTCGACGGTCGTACCGTCTCGAACCTGCTCGATGCCGGCATGGCGTCATCCGACCGTTGCCGGCCTGCGGCGGGTCGACGTCGCCGGCCTCGCCGACGACAGTCACGGTCCGTCCGGACGGGTTCCCGATCCCGCCGCGGGGCGCACCACGGGTGGTTGACCGCGCGCCAGCTCGCCATGCCGGTGAGTGTTCCGCACCGCCGGGGCGAGCGGTCCTGGTCTGTCGGAAAGTTCGCGGAGCCGTGATCACAGCCGGACGGGCAGCACGTCCCGGGCCGGGTGAGCGTCGGTTGCGGCCGACCCGCGCCGGTCACGGGGCGCCGAAGGCGCCCGCGCCCCGGGGCAGCAGGCCGCTGCCATCCGCGGGCGGCCGGGCGGCGACCCGGTGGCGTTCCTGTTTCGCCCGGTAGAGCCGCTGGTCGGCGGCGAGCATCAGCGCTTCGAGGGAGTCGCCGTCGTACGGTGCGGTGGCCGAGCCGATGCTGACGCTGGTGTGCTGGCCCACCGCCGCGCCGATCCGGGCGGCGATCGCCCGGGCGGTGGGTTCGTCGGCGTCGACCAGCACGACGACGAACTCGTCGCCGCCGACCCGGGCGATGGCGTCCTCGACGCGCAGCACGTCCCGGGCCGCCGACACCGTCCGCCGCAGCAGCTCGTCGCCGGCGGCGTGCCCGAGGCGGTCGTTGACCAGCTTGAAGTCGTCCAGGTCCAGGCAGAGCAGGGACGGGCCGGGCCGGCAGCCGCCGTGGAAGAGGTGGCTGGCGAACTCGGCGAGGCCGCGCCGGTTCAGGGCGCCGGTGAGCGGATCCAGCGCCGCGAGCGCCCGCAGTTGGGACCGCTGCCGCGCCAGGATCCGGGCCTGCGTCGAGCAGACCGAGGCCAGCACCAGCATGCCCGCGAGGTAGATGAAGACGTGACCGGAGTTCGCCGGTCCGCCGGTGCCGGCGACGGCGAGGTAGGAGCCGACGACGAGCACCTCGAGCGCGATCATCAGCCGCAGGTGCGGCGTGTAGTTGGCGACGAACACGGTGGTGGTCACGAAACCCAGCGCGGCCGGCGAGGTGACACCCCCGTCCCAGTGCGCGCCGAGCGCCGCCGCCAGGAGCGTGATCAGCAGGATGGTGAAGGAGAGGCGGTAGCCCGCCACCTGTGTCGTCACCCGCCGCGCCGCCCACACCCCCACCAGCCCGGACGCCATGCCACACAGGTACGCCGCGAGCATGAGGGACCGGTTCGGCTGGTGGAGCGTCAGCAGACAGTAGATGACGGCCACCGCGTGCGAGACGACGTGCAACGCCGCGCCGAGGAGGATCCTGCGGCGCCGCTCGTTCACCCGACTGTCCACCGTATCCACGCCATCCCGACGACGGACGTGGTAGGGCGACCGGTCGAGGCGGCCGGGTCATCGGTCGGTGTCAAGGCCGCTGCGGTGGCGCGTCCTACCACCCCGCCATTGAATGGTGTGCCTCAGTTCACAGTCAATAGCCGTACCACCGCTCTCACCAGCGGGTACGCGTCCGGATACGCGGCGTCGCGCGGTGCCGCGGGTCGGGACTGGACGGCCGGCGGACGCCCGCTGCCAACCCCCGCTCGCCGGTGACACTCAGGCGACCGCGCAGGGCGATCCGTTGAGCGTGAACGAGGTCGGCCGCCCGGTGTTCCCGGTGTGGGTGGCCTGGAAGCCGATGCTGACCGAGGCGTTCGGCGCGATGGTGGCGTTGTAGGCGACGTGCCGGGCGGTCACCGCGCCGCTGGCCGGCGCGTACGAGGCGTTCCAGCCGCCGGTGATGGTCTGCCCGGCGGGCAGGGTGAAGGCCAGGCTCCAGCCGTCGACCGGGATGGTGCCGGTGTTGGTGATGGTCACCGAGGTGGTCAGGCCGGTGTTCCAGGCGTTCACCGCGTACGCCACCCGGCAGGCCCCGGTGGGCGGCGGGGGAGTGCTCGGCGGCGGGCTGGTCGGCGGCGGGCTGCTGGGCGGCGCCGTGCTGTCCAGGCCGAAGAAGCGGATCGCCTGGGCGGCGTCGACCGGCAGGTTGTGCGGGACGCCCTGCATGCTGATCGCCTCGACCGGCGCCGTGCCGCCGCTGCCGCCGTAGCGGGTGCGGCTGTAGCCGGGCTGCGGGCTGTCGGTGTACGTCGGCGTCTGGCTGAGCCCGTGCAGGTTGGTCCACTGCTTGATCTCTTCGGTGAAGTTCGCAGCCCCGCCCCACTTATCCATACTTGTGGATGTTCCTGAGCCGGACGTGGTCGGGCGCCGGGCAGCCTCGATCGGAACCCCCGCCCATCGGCAAGCGGCGTCCCACGCCGGGTCAACCGACAACAAGTTTTGTCTTGACAGGAAAAGCTGTCGGTGAGAGGCTCAGAGCATGTTCGACATCGCAGTGATCGAGGACCCGGCGGCAGCCGAGGCGTCGCTGGACCCGACGCGGGCCCGGCTGCTGGCCGAGCTCGCCGAGCCGGCCTCGGCGACCATGCTCGCGGCGCGGGTCGGCCTTCCCCGGCAGAAGGTCAACTACCACCTCCGCGCACTCGAGCAGCACGGCCTGATCGAGCTGGTCGAGGAGCGCCGCAAGGGCAACGTCACCGAACGGGTCATGCGGGCCACCGCGGCGTCGTACGTCATCTCGCCAGCCGCCCTCGCCGCCGTGCGGCCCAAGCCGTCCGAGCAACCCGACCGGCTTTCGGCGCGGTGGCTGCTCGCCGTCGCCGCCCGGCTCGTGCAGGACGTCGGCGCGCTCATCACCGGCGCCGACCGGGCGAAGAAGCGGGTGGCGACCTTCGCGATGGACGCCGAGGTGCGGTTCGCCTCGGCGCGCGAGCGGGCCGCGTTCGCCGAGGAACTGGCGTCCACGCTCACCGACCTGGTGAGCAGGTACCACGACGAGTCGGCCCCCGGCGGGCGCGCGCACCGGGTGGTGCTCGCCCTGCACCCCAGCGTCACCCCGGCCGGCGGCGACGAGACCGGGAAGCCCTGAGCCGACCGCAGCGGCCCGGCCGCCGCTGCCGCACCACCCGGCCGGCGCCGGCCGAACGCCGCTGCCGCCAACCGCCACCCCACCCCGACCGACCCCCGACCGACCACGACCGAACACCGACTGAGAGGTGCCGACCATGGGACACGCATTCGAGCTGACGAAGGACATCGAGCTGGCCGCCACGCCCGAGCAGGTGTGGGAGGCGATCGCCACCGGGCCGGGGATCGACTCCTGGTTCATGGGCCGCAGCGAGGTGAACCCGGGCGAGGGCAGCCGCACCCGCCACGACATGGCCGGCTTCGTCAGCGAGGCGACGGTCACCGGCTGGGAGCCCGGCAAGCGGTTCGCGTACCGCGGCGACGCCGGCCCGGACGGCACCTTCATGGCCATCGAATACCTCATCGAGGGCCGGGAGCAGGGCAGCACCACGCTGCGGCTGGTGCAGAGCGGCGTCCTCGGCGACAACTGGGAGACCGAGTACGAGGCGATGAAGGTCGGTTGGGACATGTACCTCGGCACGCTGGCCGCGTACGTCGCCCACTTCGCCGGCCGCGCCGGTGCCCCGGTCACCGCCTTCCGGCCCCAGGCCGGCACCCCGGACCAGGTCTGGGCGGCGGTCGCCCGCGCCCTCGGCATCACCGGCCCGGTCACCGAGGGTGCGCCGGTCCGGTTCACCGTCGACGGACTGCCGCCGGTCGAGGGGGTGGTCGACCTCGCCGGGCTGCCCACCTACCTCGGCGTCCGCACCGACGACGCGCTCTACCGGTTCCTGCACTCCGGCACCGAGCGCGGCAACGCGCTGGTGCTCGGCCACCACCTGTTCGGCCCGCAGCAGGACCCGGAGCGCACCGGCCAGGCCTGGCAGAACTGGGTCGCCGCTCTCCCGATCGGCTGACCACCGGCCGGCCGCGGCCCCGCCACCCCACGACGGGTGGCGGGGCCGCCGCCTGTCGACCGCCGGGATCGCGCTCGTCGCCCACCGGCCACAGCGGATCTTCCGCCGCGTGGTCGACGAGCGGTCGGCTCGCGACCTAGCCGCTCCACGCCTCGTGCAGGGTGCAGACCGCCGACGAGAGCGGCCGGCCGCGGTCGTCCCGGGTCACCCGGGGCGCGCCCGGCAGGCACCGACCGGCCAGCGTCACGGTGGCCTCGGCGCAGGGCAGCACCTGCATCGACAGGCCGTGGCCGCGCCCGTGGAGGGGAAACTCCGGCGCCGCGAACGGGCGGGCGTCGAGGATGCCGGACAGCCGTACGGTGATGTCACCGCCGTGCGCGGTGGTCCCGCTCGTCGGGTCGATGTTCACGGCGGTCTCGGCGACCGTCACCGTGGCCGCCGGCCAGCCGGGCAGCGCGGTCGCCTCGTCGAAGTTGCGGACGAAGTACTCCTCGATCCGGCCGGCCAGCCGCCCGTCGTCCCCGACGACGTGGAGCCGGCCGTCGTACCAGAGGATCAGCACGTTGCCGCTGCCCCAGATCGACCAGTCGACGCGCCAGACGGAGGCGTACGCGCTCGGCTCGTCGCCCGCGTAGAGGGTGGCGAAGGGATTGGCGCCCAGGAGCAGCGGCCGGCGCACCGCGTACGGCCCGGGATTTTCCGGCATCCGGCCCTCCTCGTTTCGATGGCCGACGCCCACCCTGGTGGGCGCGGGCCCGCGCTCGTACGTCGAGATAGTGGATCTTAGTAGGCCCCCGGGCGCCGGGGGGCGGACCCGGACGGGAACGGCACCGGCGGTGTTAGGGTCGAGGGGAGTGATCGAGTGAGGGAGATCAGACATGGCAGGTGACGACGACATCTCCGGGTGATACCGGGAGGTCCGGCCACCGGCGGGCGCAGTGACCAGCGCCGCCGCCGTGGCCATGCCGTCGTTCCACCAGCCCGTGTCTGCTCAGGGCCGGCGCCGCCGCGCCCACGTCACTTCCGAGGTCTCCCGATGTCCGATGCGTTCATCGTCTGCTCGAACCTGTCCTTCGCCTGGCCGGACGACACCCCCGTCTTCCAGGACCTGTCCTTCTCCGTCGGCGCCGGCCGCACCGGTCTGGTCGCGCCGAACGGCGCCGGCAAGACCACCCTGCTCAGGCTGATCGCCGGCGAGCTGCGCCCCACCGGCGGCGCGGTGACTGTCAACGGGGTGCTCGGCTACCTCCCGCAGAACCTGTCCCTCGTCGGTGACCTGACGGTGGCCGAGGTCCTCGGGATCGACCCGGTGCTCCGGGCGCTGACCGCCATCGAGTCCGGCGACGCCAGCGAGGAGCACTTCACCACCATCGGCAACGACTGGGACATCGAGGAGCGCACCCGCGCCGAGCTGGACCGGCTCGGCCTCACCGAGGTCACGCTCACCCAACGGCTGCGGACCCTCAGCGGCGGCCAGGTGGTCTCCCTCGGCCTGGCCGCGCAGCTGGTGAAGCGACCGGACGTGCTGCTGCTCGACGAACCGACCAACAACCTGGACGTCGACGCCCGGCACAGGCTCTACGGGGTGCTGGAGAACTGGACCGGCTGCTTGTTGCTGGTCAGCCACGACCGGGCGCTGCTCGACCGGATGGAGCGGATCCTCGAACTCGACCGGGGCGAGGTCCGCTCCTACGGCGGCAACTACACCGCGTACGCCGAGGCGGTGCGAGCCGCGCGGGAGGTGGCCGAGAAGAACCTCCGCAACGCCGCGCAGGAGGTCAAACGGGAGAAGCGGGAGATGCAGCAGGCCCGCGAGCGGGCCGAGCGCCGAGCCAGCACCGCGTCCCGGAACCTGAAGAACGCCGGCCTGCCGAAGATCTTCGCCGGCACGATGAAGCGCGGCGCCCAGGAGTCGGCGGGCCGGGCGCGCGAGACGCACGCCGCCCGGGTCAGCGAGGCCAAGGCCCGCCTCGACGAGGCCGGCCGTGCCGTGCGCGAGGAGGAGAAGATCACGCTGGAGCTGCCCGGGACCAACGTCCCGGCCGGCCGTACGGTCTTCCTCGGCGAGCGGTTGCAGCTGCGCTACGGCGACCGGGCGCTCTTCGCCGGCGACGGGCTCGACCTGACCATCCGCGGGCCCGAGCGGATCGCCCTGACCGGGCCCAACGGCGCCGGCAAGTCGAGCCTGCTGCGCCTGCTCAACGGTGACCTGACGCCGGGCAGCGGGGTGGCCCGCCGGGCCGAGGGGCGGGTCGCCTACCTGTCCCAGCGCCTGGACCTGCTGGATCTCGACCGTACGGTGGCCGAGAACCTGGCCGCGTTCGCGCCGGACCTGCCCGAGGCGCAGCGGATGAACCTGCTGGCCCGCTTCCTGTTCCGGGGCGCCCGCCCGCACCTTCCGGTCGGCGTGCTCTCCGGCGGGGAGCGGCTGCGCGCCACGCTGGCCTGCGTCCTGTTCGCCGAACCGGCGCCGCAACTGCTGCTGCTCGACGAGCCGACGAACAACCTGGACCTGGTCAGCGTGGGCCAGTTGGAGAGCGCGCTCAACGCGTACCAGGGTGCGTTCGTGGTGGTCAGCCACGACGAGCGGTTCCTGGAGAACATCCGGGTGCAGCGCTGGCTTCGGCTCGCCGAGGGCCGGCTGCTGGAGATCGCGGCGCCCGACGGGGGAGCTATGTGATCTTCGGGCCGGTGAGCCGGTAGCCGTCCTCGACCAGCGTGCGGGTCATGTGCTCGGCGTACCACTGTGGCCAGTCGGGGTCGGGCCGGCCCAGCTGCTGCTCGTGCACGCCGTGCGCCTCGGCGGCCCGCTTCAGCGCGTCCAGCAGGACCTCGGTCGTCGGATCCATCGCCGTCCCTCCCCGCTCGCGCTGTCCGTCCGGGTGCCGTCCGCACCGTTCGCCGATGCCGCCCGTTCCGTCGGCCGGTCGACCCGCGACCCCGTCACCGGAAAGCCTAGGCCGAGGTGCCGCGCCCGGAGGCGGAACGCCGACTCGCCGACCGCGCCGAGGGTCGCGGAGACCGGACACTCCCGGTCCTCAAGTCGGATCTTCCCTTCGAGGAGTACGACGAGGCGCACATCCGCCGGCTGCGCATCGCCCTCTGACCAGGGGCGGCGTGCACGCGGACGGGCCGGAGCCGCGCTCGGCTCCGGCCCGTGCCGTCGGTCGTCGGTTACGGAGCCGGGTACTGCGTGACGTAGACCGGCGCGCCGACCCGGGTCGTGTCGGCCGCCTCGCCCACGCCGTTGACCACGTGGTCGATCGTGCCGGCGCTGAGGTTGACCGTCATCACATGGTGCAGCCGCACGCCCGGGGTCACCGGGACCTCGAAGCCGTTCTCGGTGTGGATCGACGGGTTGTTCTGGTTGAACACGTAGACGCCGCCGCCGTACAAGGTGTGGTGCTTCACCCGGTCGCCGACCTTGTACCCGGCCCAGCCCTCGACCTCGCCGTTCATCCAGTCGGCCTGCGTCGGCGGGTCGTACGGCAGCTCGTTCTGGTAGAGGATCGTGGTGCCGTGCTCGCCGTTCCAGACCGTGTTGTAGCGCTGGAAGTGCTCGACGAAGAGCCCGGTCGCGGTCACGTGGTCGCCGTTGATGACCGCTCCGTACCGACCGGTGTTGGTCCGCCACCGCTGGGTGTCGCCGTTGACGCCCTCGGTGAAGCCCTCGACGCCGTGGTCGCCGCGCCACACCCAGGTGTGGTCGATGAGGACGTGGTCGCTGTTGACCTCGAGGGCGATGTTCGTCCGGCCGATGTGCGGCCCGCCCACCCGGAAATAGACGTCGGACAGGGTCGTCGGATTCCACGGCGTGCTGTGGTTGCGGCCGTGCCGGTCGCCGACCCGAAGCAGCACCGGCGACTCGGTCGGGCCGGCGTCGATCGTGACGCCGGCGATCACCACGCCCGGAACGCCCGCCACGTCCAGCGGAACGGAGCCGCCCACCGCGGTGAGGGTGGCGTGCCCCAGGCCGAGGACCACCGTGTTCGGCCGCTTGACCTGGATGCTGCGGGCGATGTCGTACACGCCGGGGGTGAGCAGCAGGTGCTTGCCGCGAGCGAGTTGGCTGTTGATGACCCGGACCGGATCGGACGGCTTGGCGATGAAGAAGTCGCCGATCGGGATGGTCCGGCCGGGCGTCAGGCCGTCGGCCCAGGTGATGCCGCGGCTGTCGCGCCGCACCGCGGGCACCCGGACCTGGTAGCGGCCCTTGGCGTCGACGAACAGGTAGGGCTTCTCCCGGCTGAGCGGGGTGCTGTCCAGCGTGGTGTACGGCGGGTCGGGGAAGCCGGCGTCGTCCGGTGCGCCCACCACGCCGGCGAAGACCTGGTTCCACACCGCGTTGGACCAGCCGGCGATCTCGCTGTTGCGGGTCAGCCACTGCTGCTGGGAGCCGTTGGTGGTGGCGGGCAGCCGGGAGTCGGCGATGAAGCCGCCGCTGGCGTACTGCGGGCCGGCGGTGCAGTAGTCCATCAGCGACAGGTTGCCGCCGGCGATGTCCAGCCGGCGCATCGACACCGCCTGGGAGACGGCCCAGAAGTTCGCCGACGACCGGCAGCCGTCCTGGCCGGCGGCGTCGATGTCGATCGACAGGTTGGACAGCGTGCGCCAGAAGTTGACCAGCGCGATGCAGTTGCCGGCGCCACCGTCGGCCAGGCAGCGGTTGTAGACCTCGACCTTGCCGTTGACGTCGACGTCGGTCGGGGTGGCGCCCAACCCGGCGACCTCGGTGTAGTAGCCGACCTTGACCTGCAACGGCTGCTCCACGGTGCCGTAGCTGCCCGGCTTGAACAGGTAGGCGTGCCGGGCGGTGCCCATCTCGGCGTCGACCTGGCGGGTGTGCGCCGCGTCCAGCGTCGCCTGGATCTCGCTGACCGGCATGCTCGGGTCGAAGATCGTGACGTTGGGCCCGAAGTCCGGCGTGCCGTGCCGGGGCGTACCGGCGGTGGCGGCGGTGCCGGTCAGGCCGGCGGCGGTGGTGGCCAGTGCGAGCCCGAGCGCGAGCGCCCGGCCGCCGGTCCGCCGCCCGCCGCGGGGATGCGTCGTCATGCGGTTCGTCCTCTCCGCTGGCCGGCACCTGCTCCCGGGCGCAGCGACGTGGGTGGGGAAGGGAGACCTGCCACTGTCGGCGGTCGGACAGCCTCTGTGAGAGCGCTCTCTCGACCGTTCGACTTGTATCACGTCGTGAAGGAAGGGGTGGCTTGTTTCTACCCTGTGAACCGGGCCGCCCGCTACCGGCGCGAGCATCGATTTTCCGTCCGGCGGGGTCCAGGGCAGACGCTGGTCGTGGCCGGCCGGCCGGGACATGCGTGGGGGTGGCGACGCAGCGCGTCGCCACCCCCGGGTCGGGTGTCGTCGGGTCAGGAGGCGGTGCAGGAGCGGACCTGGGGTCGGGTCCAGTTGCCGTTGGCCATGGTGGTGAAGCCGAAGACGTTGCCGCTGCCGTTCGACCGCATGGTCATCACGTTGCCGCTGCTGTCCCAGCTCGGGGTGCCGTTCCAGGTCGCCGAGACCTTCTGCGGCGGGGTCACCGCGACGACGACCGTCCAGTTGCTGGCCCCGCTGACGGTGACCTCGCTGTTGAACCGGTCGCCCCAGCGGGTGCCGTCGCGCAGGGTCGCGGTGCAGCTGCCACCGCCGGGC
>NZ_QGSW01000104.1:0-12276 GCF_003176715.1 Micromonospora sp. S4605 | reverse complement strand
CACCCCGGACAACCCCCGCCCTGCGCCATGATCCGCGCTGCCTCCGGAAGAGTGCCCGTCCGCGCGCGAATCTGCCGCTCTTTCCGGGCGCGTACGGCACCGCCTGCCGTCGGCGGCGGGCGCGGCTGGGGCGGCAGGGGCGGGCGCGGGCAGCCGGCCGAGCAGGGCCACCCGCCACGCCGTCGAGGTGCGGCATCCGGCGACGCGGGCTACCGTCGCAGGCGATGGTCCCTTCCGGTCAGCTCTCCCCGGCGTCGTACCCCACCGGTGCGCGCTGCCCCGCTGAGATCGACACCCTCACCCTGGGTGACCTCGCCCCGGGCCCCGGTTGGCGGCGGCCGGTGCTGGTGGAGCGGGAACTGCTCGTACTGACCACAGGCGGACACGGCACTGCCGAGGTGGACTTCCGGGCACTGCCCTGCCGGCCCGGCACGCTGCTGCGGGTGCACGCCGGGCAGGTGCTGCGCTGCACCGGCGCGCACCTCGACGCCACCGTGGTGCGCTGGCGGACCGACGTGCTGCGCGGGCTGGACGTCGACCCGGACGCGATGCCGACCTGGTTGCAACTGGCCGGCGAGGACGAGGACGCGGTGATCACCGAGGTCAGCCAACTCTCGGTGGACTGCCAGCGGCACCACGGGGTGCCGGCCGCCCGCGCCCTGCTCCGGCACCAACTCGCCGTGCTGCTGATCCGGCTGGCGCTGCTGCCGACCGACCGGCCGGCGCCGCGCGCCGAGACCGCCACCTTCCACCGGCTCTGCCGGGAGATCGAGCGCGGCTACCAGCACACCCGCCGGGTCGAGGACTACGCCGACCGGCTGGGCTGCTCGGTCCGCACGCTCACCCGGGCCTGCCTGGCGGTCACCGGGCGCAGCGCCAAGCAGGTGGTCGACGAGCGGGTAGCCCTGCAGGCCAGCCGGCTGCTGGCGGCCACCGGCGAGCCGATCGCCCAGATCGGTCGCCGGCTCGGCTTCTCCGAGCCGACCAACTTCGGCCGGTTCTTCACCCGCGAGGTCGGGGTGAGCCCGGGCGCGTTCCGGGCCGCCCGCGAGCAGCCCGTACCGGGGCCGGTCATCCGACCCCGCCCGCCGGCCGACCCGCTCACCGGCGCCGGCCCGGCCTGACGGCGGGCGGGAGATATCCGGTGGTCGCCGCTCCACCCGGGCGCGTACGTTGACCGCCGCCCCGCTCGACCTCCCAGGGAGACCCCGCTGATGCCCACCCCGACCCTGCACACCGACCGGCTGCTGCTGGAGCCCTACCAGTCGGACGACGCCGAGGACTTCGTCACCCTGTTCACCGACCCGGAGGTCGGGCGGTTCATGGGCGACGGACCACTCACCGCCGAGGAGGCCGGCGCGCTGTTCGGCCGGGTCTTCAGCAAGGTGTACGCGGCGGATCTGTTCGACGTCTGGGCGGTGCGCCACGACGGCCGGTACGTCGGGCACGCCGAGATCAAGCGGACCGATCAGGTGGCCGGGCACGAGATCATCTACGCGCTGGCCAAGCCGGCGTGGGGCGGCGGCCTCGGCACCGAGCTGGCCCGGGCCCTGGTCCGGTACGGCTTCGACACCCTCGACCTGTCCCGGGTGTACGCGACGGTCGCCGACGCCAATCACGCCTCGCTGGCGCTGCTGGGCAAGCTGGGCTTCGCCCACGAGCGGGACATCGTCGAGGACGACGGCAGCGTCACCCGGGTCCTCGCCGTCGACCGGCCCGGCCTCGCGAGCTGAGCCGCGCGGCACCCGCGAACCGTCTCCCGGTCGCCCGACCCGCCGCTGGCACCCAACTCCTCTCCAGCTGGCGGGGTGAGCCGGCCACGGGCTCGCCATCGACGTCACCGTCCAGGGCGGACGGCACCGGGTTTCGTGAATCGCGCTCCCGGGAAATGTTCGGTTTGGACACGGCAGGGAATGGTGACGAAGGGAGCCCCGCGATGGGTCTGATGTTCCGCAAGCGCAAGAAGTACGGGCCGATCATCCTGAACTTCACCGAGAACGGGTTCTCGTCCTGGAGCATCAAGATCGGTCGCTGGTCCTGGAACTCCCGGGCCAAGGCGCACCGCGTCGACCTGCCCGGCCCGCTCTCCTGGAAGCAGGACAAGTCCCGGACCTGACCTTCCGGACGTCGCGCGGGGTGCCGGTGGCTCGCCGGCACCCCGCTCGGCGTCCGGGCCCGTTACCGCTCGTGGAACGGGTCGGACCGCTGGCGGGTTTGCCACGGTCACCGGTAACCCACCGCGCCGGTGTTCTGGCCGGCCCGCCGGCCGCGGGCCGGCCGTCGGCTCAGCGCTGCTGGTGGCGGGGCAGGGCGCCCTACCCTTCCTAGGGCCCGGTCAGCTCGGCGCATCGCCGCTCGACGGCCGTCAGCCCGCCGCTCGACGGCCGTCAGCCGGCGGTTGCGGCACTCAGCGCGGCAGCGGAACGGCGGTCAGGACGGCGGCTCGACGGCGGTGATGACGACGTCGCCGCCGAGCCGGCCATGCTCCGGATCGCGGCTGACCGCTCCGGAGTGCAGCAGCCCGGTCAGCGCCCGGACGGCGTCGGCGGAGCGGTAGACGGTCGAGGTGAGCGCGTGCCGGCGTAGCTCGGTGACCGTACGGGGGCCGGCGCGGTGCAGCTCGGCCAGCAGTTCCCGACGCAGCGGCCCGGGCTCGGGGTCCAGCGCGATGTCCAGCAGCCGCCCGGCCGGGTCGGCCGGGTCGCGGTACCGGACGCCGGCGTACTCGTCGACGGCCCAGAGCGCCTCCTTGAACGCCTCCAGGCTCTTGTCCGACCCGGTGGCGAAGGCGAGCCGCCGCGCCGGTGAGCCGTCGACCGGCACCAGGTCGACCTCGGTCACCAGCGGGAAGCCGGCGACGCCCAGCGCATCCCGGGTCGGCACGTCGGCAGCGGTCAGCAGCAGCAGCTCGGCCGGGCGCCCGGTGGCCGCGGCGGCCAGCACGGCCGGATCCGGCGCGGCCGGGTCGTCCACGAACGACAGGGCGGGCGCGCCGGCCGCCCCGGCCGCCTTGAGCGCGACCGGCAGCCGGGCGGGCCGGCCGGGCACCACGTGCACGGCCACCTCGGCCGGCAGCTCCGCCTCGACGGGGCCGAGCCGGGCCGGCAGGTCCTCGCTCCCCTCGGCCAGCACCAGCACGGTCAGCCGGCGGCCGCGCAGCCGGTCGGCGTACTCGGCGACCACCCGCAGCGCGGCCTCGGCCCCGCCCGCGTCGTCCCCCGCGTACGCGCAGGCGACGGTGGCCCGGCGGGCGCGGTGCAGCGCCCCGGGCAACCAGTGCTCCAGGTGTCGGACGAGCAACTCGCGCAGCACGGCGTCGGTCGGCATCCTGCCGTTCTACCGCACAGCGGCGCCCGACGGGCGGCCCGGCCCGTCCAGGCGCCGGCAGACACCCGCCGCAGGCTCAGCGGGCGCCACCCCGACCCCGCAGGTTCAAGCGGGGCAACCCGACCCCAAAGGCCCAGCCGGGGCAACCCGACCCGAAGGCCCAGGCGGAGCAGCCCGATGCCGCAGGCTCAAGCGGGAGCAACCCCGACTTCGCAGGTCCAGGCGGGGGCAACCCCGAGCCTGCAGGCTCAGGCGGGGATGGAGATGCCGATCCCGCCGCGGGTCTGGCCGCCGTAGCGCTGCCGCTCGGCGTCCAGGTCGAGCCGGCCGATCCGCTTCCGGGCGGCCAGCGCGGCGTCGTCGAGCCGGTCGGCCGGTACCAACCAGACGATCTCGAACTCCAGGCCGTCCGGGTCCTGGCCGTAGAGGCTCTTGGTGGTGCCGTGATCGGAGGTGCCGACCAGGGCGCCCGCGGCGGCGAGCCGCTGCGCGGTGGCGGCCAGCTCGTCCAGCGTGTCCACCTCCCAGGCGAGGTGGTAGAGGCCGACGGTGGCGCGGCCCGCGGTGGAGCGGCCGGCGCCGGCGCCGATCTCGAACAGGCCGAGGTCGTGGTCGTTGGTGGAGTCGGGCGCCTGGAGGAAGGTGGCGCCCCGGAAGCCGTCCGGAGTCATCGCCACCGGACGGAAGCCCAGCACGTCCCGGTAGAAGGCGACGCTGCGGGCGAGGTCACTGACGTAGAGGACGGCGTGGTTGAGGCGGTGGATTCCCATGCCTCGACGCTAGCGCGATTTAGTTGAACCTTCAACTACTGGGCTATGATGGGCGTCATGACCCGCTGGCTGGACCCGGACGAGCAACGCACCTGGCGGGCGTTCCTGACCGCCTCCCGGGCGCTGATGGAGACGCTCGACCGCGAGCTGCAACGCGACGCCGGGATGCCGCACGCGTACTACGAGATCCTGGTCCGGCTCTCCGAGGCGCCCGGGCGGCGGCTGCGGATGAGCGAGCTGGCCGAGGCGAGCGGCGCGTCGCGCAGCCGGCTCTCGCACGCGGTGTCCCGGATGGAGGCGGCCGGGTGGGTGCGCCGCGAGGATTGCCCGACCGACCGGCGCGGGCAGGTCGCGCTGCTCACCGAGGCGGGGTTCGCCACCCTCGCCGCCGCCGCGCCCGGGCACGTCGAGGGGGTACGCCGGCACCTGTTCGACGCGTTGACCCCGGCTCAGGTCGACCAGCTGCGCCGGATCAGCGAGACGCTGGCCGACCACCTGACCGGTTCCTGACCGAACCGCTCCGGCGCGGGACTTGTACTTACCGTCGTCGGTTGAGCACGATGGGGCGTGCCCTCCGGCTTCGGTGAACTGACTGACCAGGCGCACCACCTGGTGTCCGCCGGCGACCTCGCCGGCGCCCAGCGGCTGCTCGCCGACGCGCTGACCGAGGCCGACCCGCGACCGGCCAACGCCACGCCCGAGCTGGCCGAGGCGGCCAGCCTGCAGGCCCGCGTGCTGGTCGCCCTCGGCGAACCGCACTCGGCCCGGGGCTGGGCCGCCTTCGCGTACGCGGCCACCACCCGGCTGCACGGCCGCTCCGACCAGCGCACCGTGGCTGCCGCGGCCACTCTGGCGGCGGTGCTGCACCGGGTCGGCAGCTGGTCCCGCGCCGCCCGGCTCTACCAGGAGGTCATCATCGAGCTGACCGCCCTGGACGGCCCGGAGTCGCTGCGGGTGCTCGCCGCGCACGCCGACCTGGCCACCGTGGAGTACGCCCGCGGCCAGTGCCAGGTGGCCCGGGACCGGCTCCAGGACGCCTGGGAGCTACACCGCGAGGTGTACGGCGACGGGCACCCCAGCGGCATCAAGATGCTCGCCCGGCTCGGCGCGATGCAGCGCGACTGCGGGCAGTTCGCCGAGGCGCACGACAACCTGGCGTTGGCTCGGGAGCTCTGCCGGCAGCACCTGCCCGCGGACGACCCGCTGGCCGCGCAGGTGGCCACGCTGGCCCGGGCGGCGGCGAAGCCGGACCACGTCTGCGCGGAGACCGCGCCGGTGAGCCGGGACGGCCCGGTCGTGCCGGCGGCGCGCACCCCGCCGCCCGGCGACCGGCCGGTGCCGGAGGACCGGCCCCTGTCCACGGAGCACCCGCCGGAGGACTGGCACCGGTCGGAGGACTGGCACCCGTCCGAGGGGTGGCACCCCTCGACCGGCCAGCACCCGCCGGAGGGCTACCACCCCTCGGGCGGCTATCAGCCGTCCGGCTGGCCAGAGGGCGAGGAGACCGGGCCGGCCGACGCCGTCGATCCCCCGGTGCCGACGCCCCGGCAGCCGGTGGACGGCCCGACCACCGCGCCGGAGCAGGGCTGGTGGCCCCCGGAGCAGGGCCCGGACGACGGGTCGGACAGCGCGGTGCCCCCGTCGGTGGTCACCCTGGCCGACGGCCCGGTCGACGAGGCGGACGGGGTGCGCCGGGTGCCCCGGTACGACGACCCGCCGTACCCGCCGTCGCCGCTGCTGCCCGTGCCGGTGCACCGGCCGCCGGGCCGGCGTACCGATCGGCTGCTGCTGCTCGTCGTCGCGGGTGTGGCCGTGGTGCTGCTCGGCACCGCGGCGGTCATCGCCGGGGTGTCCCGGATGGACGGCGGCGCCGACCCGACCGCCCCGGCCGCCAGCGGCGGGCCGGCCACCTCCGCCGCGCCGAGCACCCCCGCGCCGGCCACCTCCGCGCCGACCGGCGTCGCGGCGGCCTCACCCGGCACCCCGCCCGGCGCGGTGGCCCTGCGGGACAACCGGGACAACGTCGCGCTGAGCTGGACCTACCCGGCCGGCGGCGAGGGGCCGGTGGTGATCTCCGGTGGCCGGGCGGGCCAGGCCCAGACCGCCTTCGCCGACCTGCCCGCCGGCACCACCAGCTTCGTCGTCTACGGCCTGAACCGCAGCACCGACTACTGCTTCACGGTCGCCGTGGTCTGGTCCGCCGACACCGTCGCCCGCGCGGAGCAGGTCTGCACCCGCCGCCGCTGACCACCCGGCGGGCGCGGCCCCGAGCCGGTGGCGAACAGGCCGATCCGGGCCGGCTCGGCCGCCCTGAGTCGGCGGCCGCGCGCGCACGACCCCGGTCGGCGTCGACCGGTTCGACGGTGCCGCCGGGCCGATTCGGCTCGGCTCAGGCCGATTCGGCTCGGCTCAGGCCGGTTCGTCGGGCAGGGCCGGCAGCCGCAGCCGCACGCACAGCCCGGGCCCGGGCTCGGCGTCGGCCAGCTCGACCGTACCGGCGGCCCGGCGAACCAGTTCCCGGACGATGGCCAGCCCCAGACCGGTGCCGCCGGCGTCCCGGGCCCGCGCGTCGTCGAGCCGGGTGAACCGGTCGAAGACCCGTGCCCGGTCCGCGACCGGGATGCCCGGCCCGTCGTCGGTCACCGTCACCAGGTGGTACGCGCCCGGCCCGGCACCCGCCCGCCGCGCCTCTGGGGCGGGCCCGTCGCCGCTCGGCGCGGGTACGGCGGCCAGCACCACCTCGCCGCGGGCGTGCCGGACGGCGTTGTCCACCAGGTTGGCCAGGATCCGGTGCAGCTCGTCCGGATCACCGACGGTCCAGACCGGCGACTCCGGGGCGAGCACCCGCACCGGCGGCGACGGGTACCGGGCGGCCACCGCGGCCAGCAGCCCGCCCAACTCCACCGGACCGGTGGTCCGGGCCGGCGGGGCCTCGTCCAGCCGGGCCAGCAGCAGCAGGTCGTCGACCAGCCGGCTGAGCCGCTCGGTGTCGGCGAGCAGGTTCGCCGACACCGCCGTCCAGTCGGTCCGCTCGGCCAGCCGCTGCGCCACCTCCAGTTCGGTGCGGATGTTGGTCAGCGGGCTGCGCAGCTCGTGTGCCGCGTCCGCGACGAAGGCGCGCTGCCGGTTCCGGGCCGACTCCAGCCGGCCGAGCATGCCGTTCAGGGTGACCGCCAGCCGGTGGATCTCGTCCCGGGACGCGGGCACCGGCAGCCGGCCACCGCCGTCGCGCCCGGTGATCTCCTCCGCCCCTCGGCGCAGTGCCTCCACCGGCCGCAGGGTCGCCCCGACCGCCCGCCAGGCGACCACCGCGAGCAGCCCCACCAGCAGCGGGAACGCGACCAGCAGGATGGTGCGCACCGCGTGCGTGCTGTGCCGTACGTCGGCCATCGAGCGGGCCACCAGCACGGTACGGGGTTCGGCCCCGGTGCCGGCCGGCACGGCCACCACCCGAACCGGCCCGGGCAGTCCGACCCGCTCCCCCGGCACCGTTAGCCGCTGCCGGGCGTCCCGGTCGACCTGCTCCGGTCGCAGCATCGGCACCAGCCGGTCGGCGTCGATCGAGGCGGCCCGGACCCGGCCCTCGTGGTCGACCACCTGCACCCTGGTCTGGCCGGCGGCCACCGGCAGCGGGTCGGGCAGCGCGTCCTCCGCGGCGAGCAGCGCGACCGCGTCGGCGGTGCGGAACGCCTCGTTGTCGACGGTGCGTTGCAGCACGAAGTGCAGCACGCCGAGCAGGATCAGCCCGCCGACCGCCAACCCGACGGAGAGGCCGAGCACGCCGAGCACCATGAGCCGGCCGCGCAGCCCGAACGCCGCCCGCAGCCGGCCCCACGGCCCCGCCCCGCTCACGTCGCCAGCCGGTAGCCGGCCCCGCGGACGGTCTCCAACCGCTCCCGGCCGATCTTGCGCCGCAGGTAGCCGACGTAGACCTCGACGACGTTCGGCGCGGTCTCCATCCCGGCGTCCCAGACGTGGTCGAGCAGTTCGGTCTTGGAGACCACCTCGCCGGGGCGGCGCATCAGGTAGTTCAGCAGGGCGAACTCCCGGGCGGTGAGCTCCACCTCGGCGTCGGCCCGGGTCACCCGGCGCCGGGCCGGGTCGAGGGTGAGGTCGCCGACCGCGAGCACCGTCGGGCGTTCCGGCGCGCCGCGGCGCAGCAGCGCCCGCAGCCGGGCCAGCAGCACCACGTACGAGAACGGCTTGGTGAGGTAGTCGTCGGCACCGCAGTCCAGCCCGTCGGCCTGGTCGTACTCGCCGTCCTTGGCGGAGAGCATGAGCACCGGCAGCCAGTGCTCCTCGGCGCGCAGCCGGCGGACCACCTCGTAGCCGGAGAGGCCGGGCAGCATGACGTCGAGGATCATGGCGTCGTAGCCGCCGTGCCGGGCCGCGTCCAGCCCGGCCGGGCCGGTCGCCGCCACGTCCACCGCGAACCCCTCGGCCTGCAACCCTCGTTGCAGGGCCGCCGCCAGCCGCGACTCGTCCTCCACCACCAGCAACCGCACGGCTCAAGCGTGCCACCCCCGGACGAGGGGCCGAAGCGGCGTCCTCAGCGCCCTCTCAGCCTCGATTGGGCAGGATGTGTCCAGGAGGTGCCATCCATGTCCGTCCTGAAGAGCCGTCCCGTCCTGCGCTGGCTGGTCCCGGTGACCGCCGCCGCCACCGTCATCGGCGGCGGTGCCGCGCTCGGCACGTTCGCCGCCCAGGCCGAGCCGAGCCTGCCGCCGCGCACGGCCGCCGAACTCCTGGTCGACCTGCAGACCTCCCGGCTGGAGGGGCTCTCCGGCACTGTCGTGCAGCGCGCCGACCTGGGCCTGCCGCCGCTGGCCGGGCTGGCCGGCGGGGAGCTGGGCAGCCTGCTGACCGGCACGCACACGCTGCGGGTCTGGCACTCCGGCCCGGACCGGCAGCGGATCGCACTGCTGGACACCCTCGGTGAGAAGGACGTCATCCGCAACGGCCGGGACGTCTGGACCTGGGACAGCCGGACCAACACCGCCACCCATCGCACGCTGCCCACCGAGGGCGGCGAGCCGGCCGCGCCGGAGCTGCCGGCCACCCCGCAGCAGGCGGCCGACCAGGCCCTCGCCGCGATCGACCCGAGCACCGAGGTGAGCGTCGGCCGCTCCGCCACGGTGGCCGGGCGGGACGCGTACGAGCTGGCGCTCGCGCCGCGCGACGCCGCTTCGCTGGTGCACCAGGTGCGGATCGCCATCGACGCCCGCGAGCACGTGCCGCTCCGCTTCGAGGTCTTCGCCGACGGCAGCGACCAGCCGGCCTTCGAGATGGCGTTCACTCAGGTGGACTATGCCCGGCCGGCCGCCGACCAGTTCGCGTTCAACCCGCCGCCCGGGGTGAAGATCACCGAGGAGTCGGTGGAGCGGCCGGCGGGCGCGCACCGGGCCGAGCGGCCGGCCGGCGAGCGGCCGCAGGCGCGTACGGTCGGCGAGGGCTGGACCATGGTGGTGGTCGCGCGGCTCGGCGGCGCGGCCAGCGGCGGCGCCGGCAAGCCGGCCGGGGCCCCGCCGGCCGAGGTGGCCGGGGTGCTGGACGCGCTGCCGAAGGTCAGCGGCGACTGGGGCAGCGGGCGGCTGCTGACCGGGAAACTGTTCAGCGCGCTGCTCACCGACGACGGCCGGCTGCTCGCCGGCGCGGTCACCCCGGAGCGGCTCTACGAGGTGGCCAAGGGCTGACCTCGGCGACGGTCGGGGGGTGCGCGCGCAGGCGGCCTCCCCGACCGGCGTGTTCCGTGTGCGGGCCGGCGGGTGACGCCGGCCCGCAACGCTTGGTGCGGCGGATCGGCGCGCGGTATCTTTCTCAGTTCAGGCAACAAAAAAGAACGGCCGAATAGCCGTTCCGGGAAAGATACTAACCAATTGGGAGACGGCTTGTCAAGGCACTCCGGCGATTCCGGTGAATTGCAGCCCGACGACGAGATCGGTCGCGAGCAGGAGTACGTCTCGATGCTCTACCGCCGGCTGGACGGGCTGCGTGAGCAGGCCTCCCGGCGGCTGACCGAGGAACTGCGCAACACCGGCGGCACGTTGCAGGCCCGTTCCCAGCGCGACAGCGCGGTGCGGATGTACGCCGAACAGGTCGAGCAGTTCTCCGCCGTGGAGAACGGCCTCTGCTTCGGCCGGCTGGACACCGACGACGGCGGGCCGCACTACATCGGCCGGATCGGCATCTTCGACACCAGCGGCGACTACGACCCGCTGCTGATCGACTGGCGGGCGCCGGCCGCCCGCGCCTTCTACCTCGCCACCGCCGCCAACCCGCAGGGCGTACGCCGGCGGCGGCACCTGCGCACCCGGGAGCGCAAGGTGACCGCGCTCAACGACGAGGTGCTCGACCTGGCCACCGCCTCCCCCACCGCGCACGAGGAACTGACCGGGGAGGCGTCGCTGCTCGCCGCGCTCAACGCCGGGCGGACCGGGCGGATGCGCGACATCGTGGAGACCATCCAGGCCGAGCAGGACCGGGTCATCCGGGCCGACCTGCCGGGCGTGCTGGTGGTGCAGGGTGGGCCGGGCACCGGCAAGACGGCGGTCGCGCTGCACCGGGCCGCGTACCTGCTCTACACCCACCGCCGGGAACTCGCCACCCGCGGCGTGCTGCTGGTCGGCCCGAACGCGACCTTCCTGCGCTACATCTCCCAGGTGCTGCCGGCGCTGGCCGAGACCGGTGTGCTGCTGCGCACCCAGGGCGACCTCTTCCCCGGGGTGAGCGCCCGGCGCACCGAGAGCGCCGAGGCGGCAGCGCTCAAGGGGCGGCTGGTGATGACCGAGGTGCTCGCCGAGGCGGTGCGCGACCGGCAGTGGGTGCCCGCCGAGCCGCTGGAGCTCGAGCTGCCGCAGCAGGAGGTCCTCCGGCTCGACCCGGAGACCGTCCGCGCCGCCCGGGACCGGGCCCGCCGCTCCGGCCGCCCGCACAACCTCGCCCGCGCGTTGTTCGACGTCGAGCTCGTGCACGCACTCGCCGCGCAGGTCGCCGACCGGATCGGCGCCGACCCGCTGGGCGGGGAGAACCTGCTCGACGAGGCCGACGTCGCCGAGATCCGCCGCGAGCTGCGCGACGAGCCCGAGGTGCGGGCCGTGCTGGACCAGCTCTGGCCGGTGCTCACCCCGCAGCGCCTGCTCGCCGACCTGTACGCCTCGGCCGAGCGGATCGCCACCGCCGCGCCGATGCTCACCGCCGCCGAGCGGGCCCTGCTGCACCGGGAGCCCGGCGGCTGGACGCCGGCCGACGTGCCGCTGCTGGACGAGGCGGCCGAGCTGCTCGGCGAGGACGAGCGGGCCGCGACGGCCCGCCGGGAGCGGATCCGGGCGCTGCAACGCGAGTACGCCGAGGGCGTGCTGGAGATCGCCCGAGGCTCCCGGTCGATCGACGTGGAGGACGAGGCCGAGGGCGGTGAGATCCTCGGCGTGACCGACCTGCTGGACGCCGACCGGCTGCTGGAGCGGCAGGAGGAGGTCGACCGGCTGACCACCGCGCAGCGGGCCGCGGCGGACCGGAGCTGGGCGTTCGGCCACGTGATCGTGGACGAGGCGCAGGAGTTGTCGCCGATGGCCTGGCGGCTGCTGATGCGCCGCTGCCCGAGCCGGTCGATGACCATCGTCGGGGACGTGGCGCAGACCGGCGCGCTGGCCGGCACGCCGTCCTGGGCCGACGCGCTGGAGCCGTACGTGGCGCAGCGCTGGCGGCTGGAGGAGCTGACGGTCAGCTACCGCACCCCGGCCGAGATCATGGCGGTCGCCGCCGAGGTGCTGGCCGAGATCGACCCGGCGCTGCGCCCGCCGCGCTCGGTACGCCGGAGCGGCTTTCCGCCGCGGAAGGTCGCGGTACCGGCGGCGCGGCTGGCGGCGGAGCTGGTCGACGCGGTGACCCGGGAGGCGGCCGGGTTGACCGACGGCCGGCTCGGGGTGATCGTGCCGGCCGGCCGGGTGGCCGAACTCGGCGCCGCGGTCACCGCCGCGCTGCCCGAGGCGGCCATCGGTGAGCACCCGGAGCTGGAGAGCCGCGTGGTGGTGCTGACCGTCGCCCAGGCCAAGGGCCTGGAGTTCGACTCGGTCGTGGTGGTCGACCCCGACCGGATCGTCGCCGAGTCCCCACGCGGCCGCAGCGACCTCTACGTCGCCCTGACCCGCGCCACCCAACGCCTGACCACCCTCCACCCCAC